>SKIS01000055.1 GCA_007116295.1 Candidatus Woesearchaeota archaeon
AAAAAGATTTTTTAAACCCTTGTTTTTTCTGGCTTTAAATGAGGTTAGGTGAAGTAGAAAAAAAACTTAGAGCTGTAAGAATAGAGCTAAATTCTATGTTTGAAAAAATTGGCGAAAACACTTTCTTTGGCCAAGAAACATTTCTTTTGAAAAAAGCTGCTGTTCCTTTAAGCCAGTTCTCTTATCATTGCATTAGGGCTGAAAACTATGCTTCTTACTCACAAATTCAAAACTTAAAGGGTGAGTTACAACAAGTATCGAAGCTTTTTTTAGAATTTGATGAAAAAATGAGAAAAATATTGACTTTACAACCTTTAAAAGAAAACTCTAAGGCGTACAAAAAGTATTTTGAAAGAAAATTATATTTGCAGCAAACAATACTTACTTGTAACAACATAGTGTTTCAAAAAGAACACTCTACTAAAAGAATAAAAAATTCTGCTAAGTTCGAGTACAGCGGCGTGATAAACAAAAAAAAGGTTAATCTGAAAACATTCTCAAAAGTAAATCTTGACTCAGCAGTTGACGTCCAAAAAATTCCTTTAAGACAATTCATAACAAAGGAAGATTCTCAAACACATGTAATTAACTCCATACTTAAAAATCTTCATTTAGCAGCCATTAAAGTAATCAAAGATTATCCTCATATATTAAAACAAAGCAATGTGAATATATACTTAGCTTTAACTCCTTGTGAAGAAAATTATGGTTCTATATTAGATCTAACGACGCCTACAAACATATTTCTAAAAATAGCTTTAACAAAAGAACTTGTAGAAAGTTCTCTAAATCAAACTTCTTTAAACCCTAAAGGAATAGTTATGAACACTTTGATTCATGAGTTAAGTCATAGCTTTGATGAAACAATTTTTACTTTAACTCCTTTATTTAAAAATCAAACTTATGGCATGTATAAAGTTAACAAAATAATAAGCGAAGTAAAAAAAGAAGGCTTTGCTTATCTAAACGAAAAGCTTCATGTAAATAAAAAAGAACTTCCTTACATAAACATAGAAGACTTAAGCAAAGTCAGAAAAAGAGATAAAGAGCTATACAAAGTAATAAAAAAAACTGCTTTAACAAAAAAAGTTTATGAAGAAAACTTTGAGTTTGAAGAAATAATAGGTCTTTTTGCATACGTAAACATACTGGTCTCTAAAGGAAGCTGTGAGCTAATAACAGAAAAAGGAAAAATATCCTTAAAACAACTAACCAAAAGAAAACATGAAAAACCTCGGTTGGTATTCAAAAAATTAAGTGCATTAAACCAATTCCTTGCATTAACAAAAAATTTATCTGAAGAGCAATTTCTAAAAATCCTAAACGAAGCCCTAATTAAAACAGGCATTAAAATCAAATCTTTAAATCTCAAAAATTTAGAAAAATTACACTTAAAAACTCAAAACAAAATGAATAAAAAAATCAAGTATTTCTTCTCCTAATTATAAAACGAAAACCTGTCTTCATCACACATTATAAGCATACCTATACGAGGATCTTCTTCTTGGGCTCTTCGAAGCATCTGCATATCTTGCCTTGAAGCAGAGCACCTCTGAATAGGGTGTGTGTGAAATAAAATAATTGAATCAACACAATTTTCATGATTAACATGGGTTATACCTTGACTAAAAATAGCGGGTTCATAAGCAGAAGTAATATGATAAACTCCTCTTTCATACTCTCCCTGTAAACACAAAGGTGTCTCCTCAGGGTACTGCCAAAGCCTTTGCATCTCACTTAACACGTCTTCTTCTAGTATAACAGTTATATTTTCATAAATTAACATATTTCCCTGAGCCCTACTACTTTCAAATCTTCCTGCAAGACTATCATAAACAGGAAAAGACAAATAGACATAACTAGCCATCAACAATATACTTATTGCAGCCATAAAAAAAACCAAGTATTTTTTTCTCTTAGAACTCTTAGATTCGTACTCTTCTATCAATTCTTCTTCGGTTAAATCTTCAAACACTTCTTCTTTTTTCATTTTTCTAAATAATTTTGAGCC
Source organism: Candidatus Woesearchaeota archaeon (assembly GCA_007116295.1). Taxonomy (GTDB): domain Archaea; phylum Nanobdellota; class Nanobdellia; order Woesearchaeales; family 21-14-0-10-32-9; genus SKIS01. The sequence goes on from SKIS01000055.1 coordinate 2,012, forward strand.
TTTATCAAAACTTTTTGCATATTTTCAAACTTTAATTTTTCTAATGCTTCTTCAAAACTAAACCAATCATAATCCTTATGCTCTCTACTAATAACAACTTTATCAGTTATGGGCTTAATCAAAAAAAGCTTTACAAGCTTATCTGTTTTATCAATCAAATACTCTGCCTGAAAATCCCTAACTATTTCTAAGTTCTTAATACTTGTCTCTTCCTCTATCTCCCTAAGCATAGTCTGGATATCGGTTTCATCTTTTTTCTTTTTACCTTTAGGAAACTCCCAGTACTCCTCAGTTTTTTTCAATAGCAAAAACTTCTTTTTATGCCAAATAATAGCTCCTACGCTGACCTTCATAAATACGAGTAATACTTTCCAACTTAAATAACTAACCCAATCATTAATTTTATATATTATATTGATGTTTCAATATTTATGAAGATACTAGCACTACATTGCGACTACGTAAGATATAAGGCAAAGAAAAAAGCATTGAAAGCAGACTGGCTTGAAAAACCAAGCACAGAAGAAACAGAAATAACTGAGCCCTTAGTAGTTTTTATTAGTGCAGAAAAAGAAGACGAAGGAAAAAAAGGTTTAGAAGAAGCATTAATACAAGAAATACTAGACATAAAAAAACAAGTGAAAGCAGAAAAAATAGTTCTTTATCCATACGCTCACTTATCAACAGAGCTTAGCGTTCCTAAATTCGCAGCTCAGTCATTAAACAAAGCATACGATATCTTGAAAGAAAAAGGAGAAGAAGTTTACAAATCACCCTTTGGATATTACAAGAGCTTCGAATTAAAATGTAAAGGACATCCTCTTTCAGAGCTAAGCAGAAAGATAACTGTAGAAAAAAAGCAAAAAGAAAGAAAAGAAGAAAGCGAATTCTCAAGATGGGTGCTCTTTGACAAAGAAGGAAAAGAATTCGAAATCACACCTAAAAATTTTGCTGATTCAGAGATATTCAAAAACAAAGATGAAGCCTATAAAAGACTAAAAATATTTGTAAGAAACGAATTAGTAGGAAAGAAAGATAGTGGAAAAGTTCCAAAGCACATAGCTTATATGAAAAACCAAGAATTAGTAGACTACTGTGAAGTGTCTGAAAAAGGACATCACAAATGGTACCCTAAAGGAGTGCTCTTAAGAAGACTATTACTAGAATACGCAAGAAACCTAAGTCTTGATTGGGGAGCATTTGAAATGACAAACCCAATACTAATAAAAGGAGACAATAACAAAGTAGGAGAATTAATGGGGGAATTCCACGAAAGAGAATACAAAGTAGATGGAGGTAGAGGAATAGGATTTTTAAGATATGCCTCGGATCCACTAGGCTTCCCCTTCATGCAACAAGTGCAATTTAGTTATACGCAAAGCCCTCTAAAAGTATACGAGGAAGCAAGTTGCTTTAGAAACGAACAAGAAGGAGAAGTATCAGGACTCAAAAGACTAAGAAACTTCTTAATGACAGACATGCATGCTGCATGCGCCACTGCAAAAGAGGCAAAACCAGAATTTGAAGAACTCTGCATAAAATTCGGAGAGTTAATGAATGATATAATAGCAAGCGGAAAATGGGTTTTAGGTTGGGAAGGAACAATAGAGTTCTTTGAAGAAAATAAAGAGTGGCTAAAAAAAATTGGTGTTAAGTTAGGAGTTCCAAGTTTCTTCAAATTAAGCAAAGAAATGAACCATTACTACGCCATAAAAAATGAGTATCAAACAATACTAGAAGATGAAAGCAACCTACAAATAAGTACTGTACAATGGGACGTCAAAGACGGACCAAGATTTGATATAGGATTCATAAACGAGCAAGGAGTAAAAGAGCCATGCGAAGTAATAATACACGCATCTAGCTTTGGAAGCATAGAAAGAACTCTGTGCAGCATACTAGAAAACATAGCTATAGATGAAAAGAAAGGAAAAGTTCCTCAATTTAGTTATTGGCTATCGCCATCTCAACTAAGAGTGCTTCCAGTAAGTGATTCACACAACGAATTTGGAGAAAAATTAGCTAAAAAACTTCTCAAACACAACGTTAGAGCAGAAGTAGATGATAGAGGGGAAAGCATAGGTAAAAAAATAGTTAACTCAGAAAAAGAATGGGTGTCCTACACAATAGTAGTTGGGGACAAAGAAATCCAAAACTCAGAGTATCAACTAAGAAGCAGAGGAGGAAAAGAAAACATTACCTTAACAGAAAAACAACTAATAGAATTCCTCAAAGAAAAACAAGGAGATATGCCTTGGCAAAAGCTTAGTTTACCTATAAAAATAAGTCAAAGACCAAGGTTTAGTTAGGTTTAAAATCCAAACTAACGCTGTTAACACAATACCTTAAACCAGTAGGCAAAGGGCCATCATCAAATAAATGACCGAGATGAGCTCCGCACTTACTGCAAGTTATTTCTATTCTCATCATACCATGACTAAGATCCATACTTTTTTCGATGTTTTCTCCATCAAAAAAACTAGGCCAACCACAACCGCTATCAAATTTGTGTTTTGACGTAAAAAGTTTTTCTCCGCAAACTCTGCAATGATAAAAACCACTTCTTTTCTCCTTTAGAAGCTTTCCACTCCCTGGCTTTTCAGTACCTTTATTCACAATAACTTCATACTCTTCTTCAGATAACAATTCTTTAAGTTCTTCCTTCATTTTTTAGATTAAGTTAGTTTATTTTAAAAAAATTATGAAAAACTTTATATATATTCACACTTTTAGTTAAAAAAAGACTAAAAGCGTGAATAATATGAAATCTAGAGCTTTGCTAAAAACACTAAGAGAAAAAAATATGGATGTCTTCACCTCCAAAGACCTAGAGATAATAATAGGAAGAAAACCCTACAACACAATAAAAACCCTAACAAAAAACAAAGAAATAATCAAAATAAAAAACGGGGTTTACGCATTTACAGACACAGACGATATGAAAATAGCCACTCGAGTAATAGAACCATCATACATAAGCTTCTTATCAGCTCTAAACTACTATGATTTAACAGAACAAATACCTAAAAAAATACAACTAATAACAACAAAAAGAAAAAAACACGCAAAATATAACTTTACAACAATAAAAAAAAATTTATTCTTTGGATACATAAACATAGATGGAATAATAATAGCAGAAAAAGAAAAAGCAATAATAGACTCGTTATACCTTCCTAAAGAAGCAAGAGGACTAAAAGAAATAGAGCTTCTAATAAAAAACAACCTAAAAGAAATAGATATTAAAAAATTAAAAGAATACGCTTCTCAACACAAACTAACAAAAAAGAGGCTAAAAAACATTTTAAGATGATAACCAAACAAGAACTAGCACGAATAAAACAAAAAGAAGACACTTCGCTTTACCAAGTAGAAAAAGAATATCTACAATACATATTTTTACAAAAAATAGCCAGTGACCAAGACTTCACATTCAAAGGAGGAACCTGTCTAAAAATAGCCTACGATCTCCAAAGAGCCAGTGAAGACTTAGACTTTAGCACAAATCTAGATTTAAACCAATCCAAAAAGAAAATCTTAGAATGCCTAAAACAATTTGAACTCCTAGGAATGCCCTACTCTTATCAAGAAAAAGAATACAAAGATAACTACAGAATAGAAGTAAGAATACAAGGACCATTATATACAGGAGACAAAAGAACAACAAACACTCTAAAAATAGACTGCAACAAAAAGAAAGTATATGAAAAAGAAACCAAAATCATACAAAAAAAATACTCAGACGTACCAGTATTTGCAATAAACGTGCTAAGCAGAAAAGAGATACTAGCAGAAAAAATCAGAGCATTAAAAATGCGAAAACAACCAAGAGACCTATACGATGTATACATGCAAATAATGACAGGGGTAAAAATAGCTAAAGAAATAGTATTAAAAAAATTAAAAGAAGACAACGTAGTGAATAAAAAAATAATTTACCCAACAAAAAAAGAATACGAAGAAGACCTCAAAAACCTAGTAACAATACTTCCTCCATATGAACAAGTCATAAAAACAGTCAAAGAAAAAATTATTTTTTAGCGCTCCCAACAATCCTAGAATTATTATTACTATGAATCTTAAAACTTCTACCACAATAAACACATCTCTTTGTTTTTTTAGTCAAATCACTAGGCCTAGTTATTCTAGGATTAGTCTTTTGATTCTTACCACAACCTGGGCACTTAACAATTAAAACCATGTTAAAGGTAAAATATTATAAACAATAAAAAACTTTTTACTAATATGTTCATAGATATCGTAATTCCTAAAGGAAATGAAGAGCAGTTCATCCAAATAGCAAAAGAGCTAGGAACAGAAAAACTCCTATTTTTATACAACGAAAAACCAAAGGAAATCAAAGGACATTTTTCGGGGCAAATAGTAACAAAGAATCCTGGGCACAAAGCAATATTTTTCTCAAAAGGAAGCAGAGGACTAGTAGAAAATAGAAACGTAAAATTTCACTACGGATTCGAAGAACTAGAAAAAAAAGACTCTTTACACCACAGAAGAAGCGGCATGAACCAAGTAATATCCAAACTAATGAGTGAAAGAGAAAAAACAATGATTATAGACTTCGAAAAATATTTACAAGGACCAAAAGAAATCTATATAGGAAGACTACATCAAAACCTTAAACTAGCAAAAAAATATGGTTTTCAAATAGCAATAGCTAGTTTTGCAACAAAACCACAAAATTTAAGAGCTGCAAACGAGTTAAAACACTTAATTAAAAGCCTTGGATACCATGACTTAGCAAAAAAATCAGTTCAAACACTAAGCCAAGCGCTCGAAGAGTAAATTTTATATACTACAAAAAAGAGGACAAATAACATATGAAAAAACTAGTACTACTCCTAGCATTTATTCTAATACTAGTAACACTGCCAATAACCACGGCAGAATACATGAGTGAAGAAGATAGAAAGTCGCTAACGTTCCAGTCTATTGTTAATGCTGGAGGAGAAGTAAATAAAGATACTACTGACTGGGTTGCTTGTACCCATGTGAGAGGTATACGTTCGGGTATATTTGGCAGTATAGACAGGAGAAGATCTCAAACATTTACAGTTCCAAGAGCTCTTTGTCAAAATTGGGTTAATTCAGGTAGGGTGTTTAATTCTAATACAGGGATATCTCATTCAACCTCTAGCGGGAGCAGCGAACATAGTGCCAGAAGACTAGTTCAAGGAGCCATAGCAGGAGGATGGAAAGATGTTCATATACATTCATACCTAGTAGGGGATTTAAAGGTATCTTATCCAGGGGCCGTTGAACAAGTATCTGGTTCCAACACGTACCCGCATCAAGGATTGAGTGTTATAACTGCTCCTTTTTGCCCTTACGAAATAAAAAAAATAAGTCAGATATCTGATTTTTGTAATTGTGATGGTCAAGTTGTACAAACAAGCCTAGGAGGAATATGTGAGAGTGCGGATTTACAGATTTGCACAGATATAGATAATTGTGGCGATGGTTTGCTTTATGGAATTGCTAGTTATTGGAGAAACAACCCCAGTGAGTTTAGTGTTGATTTAACAAACTCAGGCTCTCACATAATTCCTTTTTCAATAGGTTCGCAAATTACTTCAAATGATATAGTTGGAACAAATAAATACTATACTTTTGTTTTTGTCCAAGAAGAAGTTAACAATTTAAACTTTCAATTAATACAATCAGATCCTGATCAAAGAATTCAGGTGAGGTTGACCCAAATAGACACCCGAGGAGATATAGAGAGCTGGAGTATTGTAAACGAAAGCATTTCCGAGACGTTAACAGGATCAAATCAACAAACATCAGCAAGTTTTAATGTCGCTCCGGGATGGTTTTTATTGAGAGTAAACTATATATCTCAAGGAAGATCTTCTAGCGCCTTTGAATTAAAGCTAAGGCAAGGGAATAGTGATATAAATATAAATCAGGTATTCTCAGTAATTAACTCCAAAGGCCCAATATCTATAGATCACACTCAGTTTGATGAAGAACAGGCAGAATTTGTTTGCCGAATAGATCCTGTTTTTCAGTCTTTCTGGGCGGAAAGTTGGAGACCTGGTTGGGGGGATGACTTAGGAAAAAACATAACTAGATGTTGTGGAAATAATCCGTCTACTGATTGGGGAAGTGTCAATCCAGCCACTGGAGATGTTTGCTACAACGATGGCTGGGGAAGCGAAGGATACTGCGCATTACCATACCCTGTGGGTCTTGGAGAAAGAATACAAGGAACACATATAATAGCAGAAACAGGTCTTTGCTGCGGACCTTTAGAAGGAGTTTCAGCATGTGAAGATCAGGAATACACTGTTCAGGCTTATACCGAACTAGTGTTTTGTCAAGACATACAAGATGCTGCTTGTTTACCAGGAGATACTTTGATTTCAGGATCAGAAGTTACAAATACTTGTGTTGTGCAACAAATATTTGGCGGCGGTTCAAATGAATATGTACAAGAAGTCACATGCAGGTCAAACTCTATGTCTCCAAAAACTATTACTTCTCAATATGAAGTAGTGCCTTTTACTTCTACTTGTAGTGAGGCTTTTGCTAAGATGGCTAGGTGTCCTGAAAAGCATACAGAATCTAGAGTTATGACTACTACTGCTTGTAGCGATAGTGGAATTGGCCATGAAAGTGCTTGGAATATTAATGTAGAATATGTTGAAAGTGTTACGTGCACTCCTCAAATGCAAAGCTGTGAAGTAGGTAGCTCAAGCGACGAAGACCTTGAGGATAGATTGGGAGAAATTCATCCTAGAGATGTTGAAGATGGACAAAATCAGTTTGTGTGTATGAATAATTTAGAGTTGGGAGATAATTTAGAGTTCGGAGTAACGCCTAATTCTC
>SKIS01000040.1 GCA_007116295.1 Candidatus Woesearchaeota archaeon
ACTTTATTACTCAAGCTCAAGAGCCAGTTCAGCTACTAAACAAGCTAACTCAGAGTCTACTAAGAAAAAACTCTACTGACTCAAAGCTTGAAGAAAAACTCGAGAAAAAACTAAATCATGAAATGAAAAAATACGGCTTTCTAATAACTTCTGTCAATATATCAGAAGGTGATGTTGACGTAAAGCAAAAAATAGACGAAGATGAAGAATTTTTATTAGAGGAGTAAAAGTATAACTAAATAACCACAAAAACTTCCTACAGCGATAGGCGGCATGGCTGGATAAAAAGCATTTTTCTTACCGTAAATCAATAAAGCTCCAAGACCTAAAGCTGCAAAAACAGGTATGAACAAGCTCAAACCTAAACTTTTAGGAAAACTCAGTCCTAAACTTACTAAACTACTAAAAACAACTCCTGAAAAAAGTAAGGGGAAAATGATGTCTCCTCCTCCCAGAACGCTAGGAACTTTTTTATCACTTTTTTTCGATTTATTTTGCTTTTTACCTAAAGTAATACCGGGAAAATATTTAGAATCTAAAGCAAATTGGGCAATTTTAACCATGTGCTTACTCTTCCAAACAGCATACATATCATAAAAGCTGATAAGAACTAAACCAATTATCATTATTGGGACATTCAAAATAGGAACTAGAAAAACTGCTACTCCGCTATACATTAACAGTTCAGTAAAATTATTAATCCACAAATTATGGGTGTAAAACCTTATAAGAACCACCAATAAAGCTAATAAAAACAGCCAAGTATCTGCAAAGAAAACTCCTAAAGCCAAACTCACTGCCAAGAAATTTGCAACAAAAAACCAAGCTTTCCACCAATTCTTCTTATTTCTGTTAGCTAAAAAAATCAAAAGCAAAGTCCCGATAGCAATGCCTATAGTTATAAAAATAAGACTTTCTAAGCCGCTAGTCTGAGGACGCTCTATAATTGTTTCTCCAAATTCTCCTACTTCATCCACGCTTTGAGATATAAAAAAAAGTCCAACTAATTGAGCTAATAAAAATATGCTTACCAATAAAAAAATTGCGCTGTTTCTACTCATAAACATTTTTATAATGAAATATATTTATAAAATAATCGTTATTTATTAAGGTAAAATGAAAAACTTACACAAAGCTCAAATAAGGGTATTTGTAAAACCTCAAGACTTTTATGATGAGATAAAAAAATCTTTTTCTACTCTATTAAATCTAGATTTAAAAAAAGAAAAAATAAACTTGGAAGAATACAAAGCAACAGGGTTTGAAAAAAAAGAAATAAAGATACTTTATGTAACAATAGAAAAAAATAGGCAGCTAAACACATTTTTTGATAATTTGAAAGAAAAAGTAGGCAAACAAAAGCTTTTAGAACTAGTTAATAACGTAGACGATGATTGTTACTTACACATAAGACTGGACAAAGAAAAATTATTGGTGGATGAATGGGAAATAATTGAGGGAGGAAACTGTTTTCACATAGCCATTTTAATAGCTACATACCCAAAAAATAGTGAAAAAGCAAAAGAAAAACTTTTAGATATGATTAATAGTTAATCTTAAATAAACCAAAAGTTCTAAATAAAACATGAATAAGAAATCTCAAGCAGCATTAGAATTCTTAACTACTTATGGTTGGGCTATATTACTTGTAGGAACTGCTTTGATGGCACTAAGCTACTTTGGAATATTAGATCCGGGCCAGTTTCTTTCTGACAGATGCATAGTGGGATCTCCTCTAGATTGTAGCTCTTCAAACATAGCTTTAGGAACGCAAGGATTTGTAATAGAGCTAAGCAAATCAACTCCCAGAGATGTACATCTGTATAACTTAGAGTATAGACTGGAGAATTTTTTAGAATTTCAACCCTGCACTGGTTTTAGTAGTTTAAATATTTCAAGACAAAACAAAAGGCTACTAATATGTGAGTTTAACATAGCAGATACTTCTTTTTTAGAAAATAGCATTGATAGAAAACAAGGTGTTGATTTTAGGTTTGATTACGAAGTAGAAGGTGTTAACCCAGGAAGATTAGTTCCTGGAGAAGGAAGTATATATACGGCTGTAAATCAGAATTTAAATTTATCAACGGTTGTGGATCCTTGGGAATAATTTTTTAGAAACATTTATTTATCTAAAAATACACAAGTAGTTTTATGAAAGAAAAAAAATCACAAAAAAAGAGGTTTAAAGCAGCGCCATTAGATAGTGCTTTCATGGCTACAAGCATAATAGGGTTTTTTGTATCTATATGGTTTGTCATGAGATTTTTAAGTTTTTCTTGGGGGTTTGCGTTCGCAACTTTGTTTGTTTTAATGTTCTTAGCAAGTCTGATAAGTATGACTAGGGCGGATGTCGAAACAAATCACATAGATGCACTTGCAATGCATGAACTTAGGAAAAAGAAATGAAAGTATTATTAATAGGAGGAAGAGGGTACCTTGGTAGAAGTGTCTCTAAGAATCTTTCAAAATACAAAATATACACTTTTGATAGAAGTAAAGGTCCAAAAAACCATTTTCAAGGTTCTATAACAAGTTTTAATGATGTTAAAAAAGCAATTGAAGGAATGGATGTAATAATCAATCTAGTTGGTTTAAGTCCTATAAAGAAACCAGAAAATTCATATAGTAAAGTTCACGTTTTAGGAGTTAGAAATATATTATTTGGACTTACGCCTAAACAAAGACTAATACATATTTCTGCTTTAGGAGCAGATTCAAGTTCTAAAAATGAATATTTAAGAACAAAAGGCAAGGCTGAATTATTAATAGAAGGTTCCAAAGCAAAATACGCGATCATACGCCCTTCAATACTTTTTTCAAAAGAAAGCGAAGTATTCACAATGTTTTCAAAGCCCTTACTGTTTCTCGTTCCAAATTTTAAGTTTAAATTTCAGCCAGTCTATGTGGATGACGTTGCTCAAATAATAGCTGAAATTCTATCAAAGAAAAAAACAGGTATTTTTCAATTAGGAGGGAATAAAAAGATAAGTTTTTACACCTGGATAAAATCTTACAGAGCAAAAAAAGGTTTAGTAACTATTATGCTTCCAAGTACACTGGGCAAAATAGGAATAAAATTGGCTGAAATTATAGGGATATTTCCTAAGAACACTTTGACGCTACTTCAAAATAACACTTCTGATAGCACGTACAAATTTGATTATACAGATTATTTTGATTGGCTAAAAAAACATTAACATTTATATAACAAAAGCTTTTTCTTGTTACTCATGAGGGACTATAAATTAAAAATTGGAGAAGGTTATAATCTTTCACATCTTCTTAATTCTTCATTTAAAAAAGATTCTCAAGAAGAGAAAGAAGTCGAAAAGTCTTCTTTTGAAGAAAAACTTTGTTTTAATATTAATGATGTAAAAAAGTTTTCAATAGAAGAAAACGAATTAGAATTCACATCTTATTTTTTGTTTAGAAATGATTTTAACAAAAAATCTTTTCCATACATAGATATTTTTGATGTCCCTGCCATAAGACGTCAAAGAGCAAGTCCTTTCTTCAGTCAAGACACATCGTTGAATACAAAAAACTATTTTAGCTTTCAAATAGTCACATCTTCGGATTTGCAAATCGTTTTATTCACTCCAGAAAGAACAGTGATATCTGATAGGGCAACTAGATACTACGGGAAAAATAAATACTATGAATGGAGAGAAGCCTTAGAAAAAAGTATAAATGTATCCATCCCTAAAACCGACAGATCTCTTGAAAGAAACAGAGATCAATACCATTCTATAGCTTTACCTCTAAGAGAAAAGTACTTATCTCAAATATGGATACAGTTTAATAGGCTATAAAAAAAACTATTTTTCTATTCCTACAACTTCTAACTCAAAAATAAGAGTCTTTCCAGCCAAAGGAGGATTCATATCCAAAGTTATGCTATCATCTTCAACCTTAACAATTGTAGCAGGAACTTGTTGACCTGTAGGAACAGTAACTCCAACAACTCCTCCTTCTTTATAATCTTGACCTTGAGGAAATTGACTCTTAGGAAACTTATGAACAAGCTCCTCTTTTCTATCTCCATACGCCTCACTAGGTGGAAGAGTAACTTCTTTTTTTTCTCCCTTTTCCATACCTAAAATAGCTTTCTCGAATCCAGGTATAACTTGGCTTGCTCCAACTTCGAATTCTATAGGTTGACCATGTTTTTTACTACTATCGAAAACATCTCCGTTTTCTAACTTTCCTGTGTACTCAACTTTTACTTTCATCTTTTCTTTTACTTTCATTTTTTTGTTTTCATTTCTTCAAATTTTTTCTTTGCTAATCGCTCTTTAAAAAATACTTCGTGACTTGCTCGCTTATCGAATAAAGAAACTGCTATAGTTGTAATAGCATTTTGACTCTCAAACAACCTATTTTCTTTCACTATCTGTCTAGCATCATCCAAACAGCTCTTCATAATATCATTATTTGCTTTTTGACATTCTTTCTCTGCCTGAAGCTCTTCTTCAGGAGTCAACTCAACTTCTTCCCAAATAGGGTACACGCTCTTATCGCTTTTTTTAGGAAAACTCTTACTATAATTCATTTTTCAACCTCCTTAAGAGCACTAGGACTTCCTCCTCCGTGCCATGTGAATCTAGGTCTTACCCTTATAGGATACATCCTCTCGTTAGTATCATCAAATATTATTGCAGCTCCCTTCTCTCTAGGTAAATTATCTAACTCCTCAACCAAGCCTTTTCGCATATAACTTTGCATAAGCATACCTAAAGCCTCAGTATCCAACTTAGCAGTTATTCTATGAGCAATAACTGTATCTGATTGAGTCATAACATCAGTGTGGATCTTTCCAGGCTGCTGCGTTGCCAAAATAAGACTAATACCAGGTTGTCTACCCTCTCTTAAAATAGTGACTAAAGGATCTGTAGCTAAAGTTTTACCTTCCACAGGCAAAAACTCGTGTGCTTCATCAATAACAAGCCAAACAAGAGGCTCTTCTTGCTTTACCTCATCATCACTAAAAGGATTTTCAGATTTATGAACTTCTTTGTACTCTTCTTCTTTTCTAGCAATCATTCTGTTCACAAACAATTTTTGAGCAACTAAGCCTATAACCAAATTTTTAACGTTCCAACTCCCAGGCATAGTAGCATAACAACTAACATCCAAAACACTTACTTGACCTGCCTTTACAATGCTATTCAAAGGAGTGCCCTTATCTGAAAAAAGACCCCAAGTCAAAGCATTTCTAAACAAATTCTTAGCTGAATTTTTATCATTTTTAGACGCATCTTTATCCTTTTCAATTTTCTTAATTATATCATCAATATTATAATCAGGATGTTCTTCTTGCATTTCATAAACTATTCTTTCAATTAAAACAGCCACAGGATCATTATTTTTAAGTTCAAACGTCATAATCCAATCCTGGCCTGAAAGTTCTGAAGCCTTTATAGCAAAACTATAATCAGTAGGCACTCCTTTCTCTTTATATTCCTCATGATATTTCTCAGGAGTAAATATCTGAACATCCAAATCTTTGCCTTCCAATCCCCAATCCTCAAGTAAATCTTTATCTTGCTTATTAGCATATTTCATAGTCCAATAAACACCCATAGTATCAAGCATTATTATACTAAGATTACTCTTGATTTCTTTAGGCAAATCACTAACTCCTTCAGCTATTACGCCCATAGTATAAGAATTATGTACTATTATGTCGTTAGCCAAAAAATTATTTGTCTCAGGGACACTTATATCATAAACCTTAGTTTTCTTATCTATCTTCTGAAGCTTAACAACCTCATCCCAAAAAATATCGCTTTCATTAATAACATCCAAAAAATTTTTTTGTTTAGTATTTGCATACTTATTCTTGTAAGCGTGCTTGGAAACGTTGTTATTAATAGTGAACTTTTTACCTAACTTCTCCCAGTCACTCGGATCAAAAAACTCTGCTACTTCATCAACATATTCTGTTGTATCTAAATTTCTAGAAAACCTAGGGAGTTCTCTTATGGCCTTGGAGCTTTCCTCTTCAAAAGGTCCAAACAAACCTACTTCTTGAATGAAACCGTATAAATTTTCTTCTTTAATAGTCAAATTGTTCAAACTTCTAAAACTTACAACTCCAAACCTTAAAAGTAAATGTTGCAGTCCTTGACAAATCTCTTTGTTTTTAGCTTTAACACTCAAAATCCACTCATCTTCATCTTTTTTCAAAGTGCCGCTACTCGAAATCAATCTGTTTAAAAACAAAGCTAATTTATGTTTAGTAAAAGAAAATACTTCTGAAGGAATACTAATCTTTTCAACTATTGATAAAAACTTTTTTTCAAAACCTATCTTGCCATCAAATAAACAATTAGTACTAAGGCTATATGCAAGAGACTTAACTCTTTCCTCGCTTAAATCCACTTCTCCAAAAACAGGAACTATTTTAGGGGTTGCAATCATACTACCGACAGTTAAATCCTGTGCTTCCTCCCAACCATAAAAAGAAAGCAAAGGGTGCTCAGGAGTGCATTTAATCTCTTTTCCAGAAGCCAAAACGACTTTCAAAATGGTGCTTACTTCTCTTTCAAAAAATCCTTCTTTTTCTTTTATATCTATTCTCAAATCATCATTTAAACTCATAACAGGTATATCTTGCTTTTCAAGACTAGAAATAGTTTTTAAAGAGCCATCGGCCATAGTGACCAAACTATCTCCTGTAAGACACTTACCTCCTCCTCTCTTACCACAAATAAAAACTACGTGACTCCTAGTTACATCTAAATAAACGTTATTTGAAAGACTGGTAGATCTGCCCATCTTAATATAGTGCTTTCCTAAGAAAACAGTACCTTTATTTCCAAGCCTATCTTTATCTTTTGCCTCCCTACCTATAATAATATCATTCATCTAATAACAATATAATTACAACTCTTTTATATAATTTGTTTTGATATATGCAAAAACATTTATATACCCTCTCGTATTTCTTGTGTTTAAGCCCGACATGAGAGTACTCAATGGAGCTTAAGGCGAAATACCTAGCTATGAGCTTGGGAGTTAGTGTCTCGGGCAACATGTTCATTTAATTCAAGAGCAGGCTTAATCACTCATTTCATCACAATTACTTTGTATGTTTTAGTACAGCTTGTTCTAATTAGAATTAGAAAAACTTAAGAGGAGGAATTATTAGAAAATGGCAAAAATTGCTCAAATTTCAGCAAAATATATTATTCACTCAAAGATAGAAATCGAAGGTATGGTTGACAGACCAGATGTTATTGGTGCTGTGTTTGGCCAAACCGAAGGATTGCTTGGAGCAGATCTAGAATTAAGAGAGCTTCAAAAATCTGGAAGAATTGGGAGAATAGAAGTAAATTTAGATTCAAAAAAAGGAAAAACTTTTGGAACCATCGTTGTTCCAAGCAGTTTAGATAAAGCAGAAACAAGTATTGTCGCTGCAGCAATAGAAGTAATAACTAGGATAGGTCCTTGTAACGCAAAGGTAACTGTTTCTAAAATAGAAGATATAAGAATTAGTATGAGAGAGCAAGTTATCAAAAGAGCTAAATCTCTGCTAAAAGACTTAATGGACAAATCTATGCCTGACAGCCAAGAGCTAAGCGATGAAGTGGCGCACTCAGTCAGGATGATGGAAATACAAACGTATGGAAAAGAAAAACTTCCTGCAGGTCCAGGAGTTGAAGAAAGCGATGAAGTAATCGTGGTAGAAGGAAGAGCAGATGTCTTAAACTTACTTAAGCACGGATTCAAAAACGCTATATCTATCAACGGAACAAGCATACCTGAAACAATAGTCGATCTTGGAAAAGAAAAAACTCTAACAGTGTTTGTAGACGGAGATAGAGGAGGAAAGTTAATAGTTCAAGAACTACTTGCAAGAGCAGAAATTGACTACGTAACAAAAGCTCCAGATGGAAAAGAAGTTGAAGAACTAACTAAAAAAGAAATACATAAATCTCTAAGAAGCAAAATAACTGCTGAACAAGCAAAGCTAGAGATGGGATCTTCTTCAAATAATAGTTCTAGCAATAGTAGCTCTTCAAGAAGCAGAAGCTCAAACAGAAGTTCTTCTTCTAGTAGAAGTTCAAGTTCCAAGCCTAAATCTGCAAAGAGCGCTACACAAGCAGAAAAAGCTAAATTTTCTAGCATGCTAGAAGACCTAATAGGCACCAGAGGAGCATACATATTGGATGATAAGCTTAGCATATTAGGAAAAGTTCCAGTAGCAGAACTTCAAAGCACTATGAAGTCACTAGGTTCAGGAATATATGCAGTTGTATTCGATGGAGAAATAGATAAAGACATAATAAGTGTCGCCTCCAAAGGAGGAGTATCGCACTTGGTAGGAATGAAAACCAAAGTGAAATCTTCAAGCGGATTAAACATTTACACAACAGATGATTTCTAATCATCTATTTTTTTTCTTTTTTTATGATACCTAAATTAGACGAAATAGAACCAGAAGATGATAAAACCTCAACACTAAGATCAGTTGGCATAGGTACAATATCAACATCAAAACCACGCCAAGAAAAAGAATTCCTCACAACAGACCCTTCAACCTCCCCACCCAAACGAACATGA
>SKIS01000015.1 GCA_007116295.1 Candidatus Woesearchaeota archaeon
ACCGAGTTGTTCACAAAAAGGTTTCTAATTACAAATCCGTTTCCATCAAAAAAACCTGTGAAAGCTTCAGTCAAAGAACCTATAGGCTCCCATCCCTCGCCACTATTCCAAAAATCACTCTCCTCAATGCTTGTAGGATTTGCGTCTATGTCTCTAACTAAAACGTAAAAAGCATCCAAATCATTCCTTACAGCATCCAAGTCTTCCAAACTACAAACTCTAAAAGGGTCCAATTCAACCCCGCTACCTTCCATAGAAGTAGGACAACCAATCCTTAACTCCTCAACATCTGCCCTGATATCCCCTCCAATGGTTCTGCCAAATTCCCCTGTACTATCTCTAGCGTTTCTATAATTAACATTTAATTCGACATTAGCACTGCTTCCTACAAGTAAAACGTCTTCTTCTTGAAATACGCATTCAAGTAATACGTCGCCACTACCTCTAACTTCCATGACGTTAAAGCCCTGACATTCTCTAAACTCTCCTTCTACACGATAACTAAGTCCTTCTATAACCAAGTTTTCATCTAAACCACTCCTAACAACCACTCTAAAGCCATCTTCACCAACCACAAACTGATTAGAATCACAAACAAAAGGACTACCAACAACACAACGATCACCAACAAAACTAGAAGGACTGAGCACACCAAAATAACTAAGCGCACTAACCATAACCAAAATCACAATAAACGCCCAGCCATACGTAGTAAGAAACTCCAACGCAGCCTGAGACCTAACATTCCTTACCATAATAAAAACATATAAAATATATATAAAAAATTAACTAAAAAAACTTTAGAAATGCTTCTTGTAATCTATTTCTTTGTTTTTAAGAAGTGCTTTATCTAAAGTTTCTATATCTATGTTTTCTAGTGCTTTTTGAGTTTGTTGAGTGTATTTTAGTAAGTGTTCTTTGAGTAAATTTTTCATTTCTCCACTTAATATTTTTCCTTTCTTGTATTCTTCTTCTAGTTTAACTGTTTCTTTTTCATCTAAAAATAAGTATTTTAAGTATTGAAAAGACATGTCTTTTTGAGGATCTCCTCCTTTTTCTCTGTGTTCTTCAACTGTTTCTTTTCCGCCACTTATTGCTTTGTTAACTTTTTTATTTATAGCTCTCTCATCATCCATTAAGAATATAGCGTTGTTTTTGCTCTTGCTCATCTTTTGGCCGTCAAGGCCTGGTAAAAATTTTAGGTGAATAACAGAAGGCTTTTCATAATCAAACCTATTTGCTAAATCCCTCGCTATTCTTAAATGACTATCTTCATCAGGCCCAATAGGAACCAAAACGTTTTTTATTCCAAATTCTTGCGGTAACAAAACGTGTGCTGATTGTATAGTCGGATAAAAGAATAAGCCTGGATTGTCTTGATTTTCATAACCATAGGTAGCTCTTATCTCACTTAAAGTTAGTTTTCTTGAAAGCTTTATTGCTAAGTTGTAAATGTTTGTATATATTTGATCTATTATAATAAATGTTTTTTGAGGGTCAAACCCGTAAGCGAGTAGTTGTTTAGCTAGTGTTATAGCGTATTTCAATCCTTGCTCTTGGTTATCTATTTTGCCAGCGACATAGCTTTCATCATCACTAATTGGAATAAAGAGTTGGCAATCATACTTTTTTTGAAAAAACAGATTAGTATCAAACACTACTTTGTGACCTAAATGGATTGTTCCCGAAGCGTTAAAGCCACTAACAATAGCACTTTTTTCTCCGTTTTGCAGCTTCTTAAAAAACTTATCAAAATCTCTATGACTGTATATTAATTGTTTGTTAAAAGTATAAAAGTCAGGTAATTCCTTTAAATCAGAAATTTTTTTAGCTCCAAACCTTTCAACAAGCTTTAAGTTGTCTTCCATAGGTTAAAAGAGTTGTTTTGTTTATATAAAGATTTCCAACTGGACATCTTTGCAAAACAGTTTTATAAATAAAAAAGGTTTTCTAAAAATATGAACAAAGATTTTAAGCCTAGAAAATATCAAGAAACTTTGTTTGAATCTAGCATTCCTCAAAATACGTTAGTTGTATTACCTACTGGATTAGGGAAGACAGCTATAGCGGCTATGATGATGAATCATAGACTTAAAACTTATAAAAATTCTAAATGTTTACTTCTCGCCCCAACAAAACCATTAGTTGAGCAACACGAATCTTCTTTTAAAGAATTTTTGCCCCATAAAAAAGTCATTAGTATGACTGGCAGTATAAGTCCTGACAAAAGAAAACAATTATGGCTGGAACATGATGTTATAATAAGCACTCCTCAAGGTTTAGAAAATGATTTGATAAGAAGAAATATTGATTTTAAAGATGTTTCTTTACTTGTGTTTGATGAAGCACATAGAGCAACAGGAGATTATAGTTATGTTTTTATTGCTTCTAAGTACGTAGAACAAACAAATCACGAAAGGATTCTAGCTCTAACCGCGAGTCCAGGTAATACTAAAGAAAAAATTTTGGAAGTGTGTAAAAATTTGTATGTTGAAGACGTCCAATATAAGTCTTATGAAGATGAAGAGGTTCAGCCTTACGTTCAAGATTACAAACAAAACTATGTTAAAGTTAAATTGGATGATGATTTGAAAAGAGTTCTTATGTTCTTAAACAGGTGCCATGATTCAAAACTATTACAAACAACTCATTTGGGTGTTCCAAGACAAGCCCTTGATTATAATAAAACGCAGCTGCTAAAGCTAATGTCTCAATTGCATGGAAAAATTGCGAAAGGGGAAAAAGACTTTGAAATTTTAAAAAGCATAAGTTTGCTTGCTGAAGTGTTAAAGATTCAACACGCAATAGAACTAGCAGAAAGTCAGGGAATACACAGCTTAATAGAATACCTTGAAAATTTAAGAGAAGAAGCTAAAAAAAGTAAAGTTAAAGCAGTAAAAAACTTAGTTGCAGATATAAATTTTAGGAGTGCATATGTACTAGCTAAAAACTTATATGAAAAAGGAATAACTCATCCTAAACTTCCAAAATTGAAAGAACTAGTAAAAGAAAGTTTAAAAGAAAACAAAGAAGGAAAAATAATAATATTTACTCAATACAGAGATACTGCTAGTAAAATACAAGAAGTCTTAAAGGAAATAAAAGTCACAAGCAAATTATTTTTTGGTCAGGCAAAGAAAAAAAATGTTGGACTTAGTCAAAAGCAACAAAAAAAAGTTATAGAAGAATTTTCACAAAAAAAATTCAGTTGTTTAATAGCTACAAGTGTAGGAGAAGAAGGATTAGATATACCCGAGGTTGACTTAGTCATGTTTTACGAGCCAGTTCCTAGCGCTGTTAGGACTGTTCAAAGAAGAGGAAGAACAGGAAGGCAAAAAGAAGGAAAAATGATTATGCTAATAACTGAAAATAGCAGGGACGAAGCATATAGATGGAGTGCACATCACAAAGAGAAAAAAATGTATGATCACTTAAAATTTATACAAAAACACTTAGTTCCCCAAAAAAAAGAAAAGAAGCTACAAGACTATGAAGAAAAAATTAGAATAAAAGCAGATTATAGAGAAAAAGGAAGCGCCTTGCTAAAAGAGTTACTAAAAGACGATGTGGAAATAGATTTAGAAACACTAGCCGTAGGAGACTTTGTTTTATCAGAAGAAGTAGTTGTCGAATTCAAAAATGTCTCGGACTTTGTAGACTCTATTTTAGACAACCGCCTTTTAAGTCAGGCCAGAGATTTGAAACAATACAAAAAACCGTTCATATTATTAGAAGGAGAAGAAGATTTGTATAGTCAAAGAAGAATACACCCTAACGCAATTAGAGGAATGATAGCTGCATTAACTATAAACTATGGCATTCCAATTATAAGAACTAAAAACCCTAAAGACAGCGCTAACTTCCTAAAAGTTATAGCTCGAAGAGAGCAAGTTAAAGACTCTAAAGAATATCAACTGCATACTGCTAAACCCTTAACTGATAAAGAACTTCAAGAATATATTGTTTCAAGTTTTCCAGGAATAGGAAGTACGTTGTCTAAGCCTTTACTAGAACATTTTGAAAGCATAAAAAAAATAGTTAACGCCACAGAAAAAGAACTTCAAGAAGTTGACTTAATTGGTGATAAGAAAGCAAAGAGACTCAAAGATATATTCACCGAAAAGTATTCACATAAACGGGATCATAAAAATCAAAAATAAAACAGCTACAACTAAGTAAAACACTATTCTAGGTATCAATACAATAAACAAGCTTTGCATAACTGAAAGCTTTTGATAAAACCTAAATCCTTGAACTTCTATGGTTAGACTATGCACGAGTCCTACTAAAAAAATTAAAGAAGTTATAAACTGAGAATAAGTAGTGTTATGTAAATGTGAAAAATAAAACAAGGCCATAACCAAAGTGTTTATGCTTAAATAAACAGCAAATACTAATCCACCAAAAGATACAGGTTTAAAGGAGTTAATAAAAGATTTAGGCTTTCTTAAAAGCTTAATGAAGATATGAGCGAAAAAAGTGTGTAAAAAAACGCCTGCAAAAAGTAAAACTGAAAGACTTATCAAAGAAACAAATAAGCTTTGCAAAGCTTCAAAAAAACTAAGCTTTAAAGAATTATAAACTAATTCAGCTAAAGCCAAAAATAATACTGAAGGTAAGAAAAAGAATTCTAACGCTTCAAAAGTTTCCTTTCTTTTTTCTTTCTTAAAATATTCTAAAGGGTTTTTAGCTAAATTGAAATATTCTTTAAATTGAAACATAATATAACTTAACACAGCGTGTTTAAATAGTTTTAGTTTTGATTTAATAAATTCAAATAGTTTGAAAATAAAACTATTGTATCTTCTAGAGTTCTTATATAACCTTTTTTACCATATTTCAAAGCCTTTTTTTTATCCATGTTTTTTAATATATTACTAAACACAGCAATTTTAAAAGAAACTTCTTCCAAGTCATAAACAGAAGGATCTGTCTTTGTATGAGGAAATACAGGCTTAACCTTAGACTTCCTCAAAAATTCATCGATGAATCTGTCAGCATCCGAAAATATATCTTCATAAAACTTTTTTGACTCAGAAGAATCTTTATTTTGAGCTCTTAAATTTGTATATAGCTCAAAAAGATACATATCGTTGTTCAACATCACATTTATTAAATTTTTTTTATTCATTTTTAATCCTCAAAAAATAGCAAGTTCCCGTCATATTCATACCTTGCATAACTATGTTGTTTATCTCTTATTCCTGCATAATGTAAAACACGTCCTTCCGCATCCATTTTAGTTAAAGAACCTGTTTCCCCTCCTCTTTGTCTAATCAAAACCCTAGAATCGTAGACTCCTTGCTGTCTCGATACAACGGCAGGACCTAAATATCCTTGGGCTACATCCAAAACATAAACATCTCCTGTATTAGGATGAACCAATTCAGCCCAAGCGTGACCAGGCCCTGATGAGTAAGTTGTACGAATGTTTATTGAGCCTACTTCTTCAACAAATTTTTGAGTGAATGCAGAAGCCATAAAGCCGTAATGCCTACACACTCCTCCTCCTGTAGTCAAGCAAACATCACCAACATTTCTATACTTAGAAATCTTAATAAAGGGTCCTGACTCAGTGTCTCTTGAAAAAATTCTTGGTAAATTTATTTTATGAGAATCCATGCTATTAGCCACCTTTTTAGAATACTTTATGTTTTGCTCAAGAGAATTGTATAAAACTAAAGCAAATTCTTCAAAAGAAGAAGTCCTGCTTAATCTTCCTTCTAATTCTCTATAAAAATTTGAGGTCGCGGTGTTAGGAGAAAAATCTAATACCATATTTTCTTGTGCGGAAGAATCATAATTTACTAATTTCGTTTTAGAACCTATCGCGAAAGAAGATCTTGGCCTAACAACTTCTACGTCTCCTAATGCTCTTTTCGCCCAAAACTGGAATTTATTGTAAGTGTTTTGTTGAACTAACTCCCTTAAATTTTCTTCTTGAACATGTCTAGCTGCAGGAACAAAATAATTTTCTTGACCATAAACATCTATAAGTCTATCTCTAAATCCATGAGTTCCAGTAAAACGATTAAAAGAAGGTAAAGGTTCATGTGAGAAAAGGTGCGAATGTAATAACTGGCTCTCTTGCCTTAAGCCTCTAAGCTCAGCAAAAACATATAATTCTTTAACATCGTTCAACGTTCTAACATCATTAAAATCAGGTTGATGAGTTCTAAGCACTTTCTCATCAAACATCAGGCGTAGTCCATCAGACCTTTGTAAAATCACTTCGCCATGCTCATTATAACCTACTACTCTCAAATAAATTTGATCTCCCTCCCCACTTATAACTCTTAAAAAAGAGTCGGGTTGCGCTCTTGCCCCGTGTCTAAAAGAGTCTATAACTCCTGGTCTTATGGTCGTCCTTACATAAAGATACAAATTCGAAGAATCTAATGTTCTGTGAGTAAATCTGTTTGTCATAGCTCTAGGAGCATTTCTTATAGCTCTATGAGCCGCTACGAGCCCAACACTAGAAGTCACGCTGGTAATCATTTGAGCAGCCATGCTGTCTTCCATATCTGCTGCTACAAGTATAACTCCTGTAACTGAATCGACAAACATGAATTCCGCTCCGCTTTGAGCTATTCCTCTGGTTCCTGTTGCACCTGTTAAAGTTAGTCCTTTTCCTCCTGTGCCAACGATTAGTGCTATTGTGACAGGACTTAACCCTTCATCTATATAGTTTAAAACTCTTTGAGCACTATTAAATCTGAACTCTGAAACTTTTTGTTTGTAAAAATCTAAGTCTTCTCCTAAGTCTATGCTTAAAAGTTCTCCTTCATAATCTAAATCAACTCTTTTTTCATAGCCTATTATAGTAGGTAAGTCATCTGCATAGGGACTGTTATAATAAACTTGCCTAGCAAAAGGTTTTAATTCGTCAAGCAAATCATGTATTTGTCTTATTTCTTCAGAAGAGTAAATATATTCTTCAGCTCCCAAACCTTTTCCTAAAAGTACTTCTTCGGGCTGCATAAAACTCAGCCCGTCACTTTCTTGAGTTAAGTATTTCAAGATTATATCTCTAGAAGAAAGTCTTTCATCTAACCAATTCTTTATATCCTCTCCAGATACGCCTGTTGTCACCATTGATTCTAAAACAAAGAGTCCTTTAGCGTACTCCTGTGTTTCTCTATTCAAATTATTAACAACAGAAGAAAAATCATCGTAAACACCTGCTGCCCATAATAAATTTTTACCAAATCCTCCCGACAATACTACTGAAGCAAAAGTGTTGTCAAATACTTCTTTATTTTGAACTCTTTGAACATAACCACTTCTTTGAGTAAATAAAACTTCTAATTCGTCTTGGGTTTCTAAGAGATTCAAATTAATTTTTTTAAAAGCTAAATTACTTACACCTATTCTCTGTAAACGTATCTCATCAAAAAGCTTTTTGAAAACATCCACGTTTTCTTCGAAATCCACATTGTACGCATTGGTAAGAATAGAGTTGAAATAAAAAGACTCTAAAGTATCTATTAAACTAAAAGCAGCCCCATATTGTTCTTTTTCTAAATGAAGTGCTAAAGCTCCTTTTATGAGTTCTAATTTTTTTGAAGAGAACTTGGAATTCTCTATTGTTAAGTCACCAGCAGAATTTTCATGGATGTCTTCTAAATGAATTAAACCTCTATAAGCGGAAAGAGCATAGTCTTGCCATATTTTTAAAAGTTCAACCTGAACCTGGTAAAGCTGAGAGTTTGTTTCAGGACTTACCATTCTTGAACGTTGAAACTCTAAATTCAAAATTACGTTAGTAAGCTCTAACTCTATGAGTTCTTTAGAAGTAAAATGGGTGAATCTGCTTTGAGTTAAAATTCTTTGAGTTAGTAAAACCATATCTTTTTCTCTTAGATAGTCTCTAACTATGTTGTTGTCGAAGATTACTTCTGTATTGATACAAATGTTTCTTTGCGAGCAAAGCGTCGGTTCGTAAAATAATTCTAAGAAGTATAAATAAACCCATTGTGAAATAGCGTTGTTTTCATAAACATCTAAGTACTGGAGATCTATAAGTTCTTTTATATCAAAATAGGCTTGTAAGCCACTCCCCTCTTGCTCGTAACGAATTAAAAATATTTCTTGTAATAATTCCTGTTGCTCTATTAAAGAAAGGTTCCCTAATCTGAGTTGGTCTATAAACATTTCTTTTAGTAACTCATAGCTTGGATTTTCTATTAGAGGACTTGAAAGAAGTATTAAGCTAACAGAGTCGTTTAAAGTTATAGTCCAGTCATGATCAATGTATAATTCTTTAGAGTCTTCCTTCAAAGTTATTGTTATTGGAGTTATGGGAAGTAAAGAA
>SKIS01000044.1 GCA_007116295.1 Candidatus Woesearchaeota archaeon
ATAGTTGATTTATTTTATTTATTTATAAAAATTCTGTTTTTGTTGTCCATTTTAGTGGACACTTTCTTAAGTATAAAAACAACTTATTACTAGTAAGAGGTAAAAAATGAAATTTGCTCATAAAAATAATTTAGAAGAAATGATTACAGAAATTTATAAAACAGTTTCAAATAACAAAGAAAAAATTAAAACCAGTCTAAAAAACTGGGCTATAGATACTTCAGGAAAAGCAAGCGTATATGTTCCTGCAATGGGGCTGATGGAGGCTTATAATGGTTTAGAATGCGAACAAATCGCAGCATCCAGACTAACTTCTTTAGCAATAGATACTGTTGTTGCAAGAGCATATACTGGCTTAGCAGACAAATTATATGAAAAATTTGCTGTAGATTCTAAAAAAGGAGGTGTAAAAGCCTGGGCAATAGATACAGGTTCTATGATATCAACATATGCTCCTGTATATGCGGGAATATTATATGCTTTAGGGGCAGATACAGAAACAATAGTAAATGCATCTTACATGGCGGCAGGAATAGCGACACTAACTTCAAGGCCGTTTAGAAAATATGTATTATCTCCATGGAGAGAATATTGCGGATTTAAAGCTAAGAAATGATTTTACTTATCAAAAACATCATCAATACTTTTGTATTGTGTATCTTGTTGGGCTTTATCCATAAAATATTCTATTCCTCTTTGTTCTGGATAAATTTTGTTTTTTGCAGTATACATTGTTAGCATTCCTGCAATAGAGCTTCCTATGATTGCGCACGTTGCTACTTTTTTAGCTTTTTCACTACTATTTTTTATCCATTCATAAGCTTTCTTCCCTGGAAGTTCATAATCTTGAAGCATTAACATAGTATCTCTAGTTCGTTCTACAAAAGGAGCTACAGCAACTCCTTGTCCTCCAAGTATTGCTCCGTTAGAAAGTGCTTCTGTAACTTCTTGTCCTGCTAGTGAATAAATAGTCGTTGCTAGAGTTGTTGTAAACCCAAACCTTCCTACTGCTTTAAATGCTTCTTTTTTCCCAAAACTACTATTATTTCCTTTAGATAAATATTTTTCTTGAGCTTTTTCTTCTCCTTCAAAATAATCATCACCTACAGCATATCCTAAACTTGTAAAACCTAACCTACTAACTATTGATTCAGATGTTGTAACTGTTCCTAGAACGGTTTCTGCGAAAGTTCCTGTTATAAATCCTACACTAGCTATACTTGTTCCTGTCCAAAGGGCTCTTTTTCTTTTCTCTTTTTTCAGTATATTCATATTAACAACATTTAATTAATAACTTTAAAGTAGTAAAAGAATTGTTTTGTTATATAAAAAACTTATTCTTATTCAAAATGATTATAAACACCAAAGATTACAAAAAAATTATGAAAGAAAAAATAACTGCGCTCCAAAAACTAATAGCTAAAAAAAACATAAAAACACTAGTTTTGCCCTATGACGACCCTTACTTCAAATGGCTAATACACGAAGAACTACATGGCTATATATTAATAACTCCAAAAAGCTCAACACTACTTCTTTCTCCTCTAGAAAAATATGAAACAAAAAACTTAGAAGTAAAAAAACTAACAAAAGAAAACTTTCCAAAAAAAGCTCTTGTAAATCAAAACGGATTCAATCTAAAACACTCAAAACTATTTGAATACAAACCAATTGAACTAAACCTTAGACAAATAAAAACAAAAGAAGAAATAAAAAACATAAAACAAGCATGTAAACACACGGATAACTGCTTCAAGCAAATAGTAAAAAAACTCAAAAACAAAGAATTCAAAAGCGAAAAACAAATACAAAAATTCATAAAAAAATACGCCATAGAAAAAGAGCTAGACTTAGCATTCAGTCCCACAATTGCAAGCGGAAAAAACAGCTCCAACGAACACCACTTCCCAACAGACAAACTCTACAAAGGATTCTTAGTCATAGACTTCGGTTTCAAATACAAAGGATACTGCAGTGACATGACTAGAACACTATTTCTTGGAAAACCAAACCAAAATCAATTAGCTCAATATAACAAAGTACTACGAGTACAACAAGAAATGATCCAAAAATCCAAAACAGGGGCAGACGGCTCAAACTTATTTAATCAAACAAAAAAACAATTTGGAACTGACGAGAAATACTTTACACATAGCTTAGGTCATGGATTGGGCATAGAAGTTCACGAAGCACCAAGCCTCGGATTAAAAAAACAAATCCTTCAAAAAAACATGGTAATAACAATAGAGCCAGGACTCTACAAAAAACAAGGGGTTAGAATAGAAGACGTGGTAGTCGTAGGAAAAAAGCCTGAAGTATTAACTAACTCCACAAAAAAACTAATAATTATCCAGTAACTTTATAAAAGAGGGTTTACTACTAGTCCATATGAAATCGACAGAAGATTCTACTCGTAATTCTTCTGAAAATTACGAAGTAAATGAAAACTTAGAGCAAGAAAACAAAGTACTAAGAGAAACCATTTTTCAACTAAAAATGGAAATAGATAGGTACAGAAGCCCTGCTTTAATGCTTGCAGAAGTTATAGAAATCTTTGAAAAAACAGCTATCATAAAAGTTCCTAATGGAAACAAATTCTTAGTTAATATATCTAGTAACATACAAGATATAAATCCGGGAGACACAGTAAGTGTAGAGCAAAAAAATTTAACAATAGTTGATGTAATAAAAGCAGACAGAAACTTAGATGTAGACAAGTTTGTAATTATAGAAAAGCCAAATGTTACTTGGAAAGATATAGGTGGATTGAGTATTCAACAACAAGAACTTCAAGAAGTTGTAGAACTACCATTAAAAAAACCTCGCTTATTCAAAGAAGTAGGTATTAAACCTCCAAAAGGAATATTGTTACATGGACCCCCTGGTACGGGTAAAACATTGCTTGCTAAAGCAGTTGCAAACAGCACTGATAGCACATTCATAGAAATAGTGGGATCAGAACTAGTTCAAAAATTCATTGGAGAAGGAGCAAAACTTGTAAAAGAAGTGTTCAAATTAGCAAGAGAAAAATCTCCTAGCCTGGTATTTATAGATGAAATAGATGCTATAGCTGCAAAAAGGGTTGAAGTAGGAACTAGCGGAGAAAGAGAAGTGCAAAGAACTTTCATGCAATTCCTAGCAGAAATAGACGGATTCGAATCCTTAGACGACGTTAAAATAATAGGTTGTACAAACAGACTGGACATATTAGATCCTGCTATTACAAGACCTGGAAGATTAGACAGATTAATAGAAGTGCCTGCACCAGACAGAGAGGGTTTAAAACAAATATTCAATATACACTCTAAAAAAATGAAACTAGACAAAGTAGACACCAGAGAACTTTTCAAACAAATGAAAGGTCTTACAGGTGCACAAATACAAAGCGTGTGCACAGAAGCAGGATACTTCGCTATAAGAAAAGAAAGAACCAAAGTTACTCACAAAGACTTCTTAGAGGCAATAAAGAAAGTCAAAAAAGATGAGAAAAACGAGATAGACCACTTATCTATGTTTGGATAACTTTTTTTACAAAGTAAATTTAGAAACATAATCTAAATACATATCTTGATACTTTCTTATATTCATAACGTGTGTGGTGTTACGAAAATTATTTCTAGCACTACCTCTTCTATAAGCATCTAAAGCCATATCCCAATCCCCATATTTTTCATATTTTTGGCTTAAGTATCTTCCTGCCGCATCAGCAGACTTAGCAACATCAAACCGTTCATCTATCTCAGTTAATGAATAAGCATCATACTCGTGGGTTGAAACTAAACTTCGCAGACTTCTTCCATGTTCAAAATCAGGTCCTGTAGATGGATTACTTTCATAAACTTTTAAGCCCAAAGATAAAGCAGTTCCTGGCTGAAATTGAAAAGCTCCTGCTCCGCCATCGCCTAACGAATTTAACGCCAAAGGATTAGCTGAGCTTTCTTGAATCATAAGCCCAACTAACAAACCGGGCTCTATAGAATATTTACTTTCCACCTCACTCAGTAAAGCCTTATATTCAAGAGCTCTATAAAGCTTAGCTTCACTACTCCATGCAGGAAAAGAATCTTTATTTTCTTCTATAGATTTTAATAACTCAGTTTTATAATATTCTTCGTAATCTAGTGGTTTGTTACTATAAGTATTTGCTGGCTGATCTAAAAGAAGTAGGGTTGCAACTAATCCTGTACTTACGAACTTTTTTACAGCACCGCTTCTCTTATTTTTAATCATTTTCTTCTTATTGTCCTCAATAAATACTTCGAGAAGCTACTTAGAACTTTCTAACTGTTTATAACTTTTTGGATTAGAAAAATAGGCGCTCAGTAGTTACTTCCGTTCTTCATCCCTCTCGGTCAGTGGGTGTTCACGTCTTCATCGCGCCCAAAAATAAGAAATACTCTAACTATTATAAATTATCCTATGTTTAAAGCAGCTCTAACATCAGGATCTATTTTTTCTGGTGTCCAAGGCGGCTCAAAAGTAAGCTCAACATCGCATGCTTCGAAACCTAAATCTAAAACTTTCTGCTCTACTTGATCCATAAGATTAGGTCCGAAAGGACATCCTGGAAAAGTAAGAGTCATTACTACCTTTACATTTTTATCTTTTACTTGAATATCATATATCAACCCTAAACTAACTATGTCTACATAAAGCTCAGGATCATAAACTTCTTCCAAAGCTTGCCTTATATCTTCAATCATAAATAAAAGGTAATTTTTTTGTAATTAAATATTCTTTGGTAAAAATCTTTATAAGCAAACAACCCTTACTAAAAATCATGGAGGGCTTCATTATATATCCGACTTATAGAATTGAAAATGATAAGTCTTATGTTTATCTTTACGGAAGGTTAAAAAATGGAAAAAGTTTTCTCACAAAAAATTATTTCAAACCTTATTTTTTCATAAGAAGCCATGACTTAAAGAAAGCTCAATCGCTAGGCTCGTTTGAAAGTCAAAAAACAGAATACAAAAACTTTAAAGATGAAAAGCTGACAAAAATAATCTTAGATATTCCTTCTCAAGTTAGCGATTTAAGAAAAGTTTTTGAAGAAAATTTCATTGATTGTTTTGAAGCGGACATAAGATTTGAATACAGATTCTTAATAGATAATGGCTTACTTGGAAGCATAAAAATAAAAGGAAAAAGCATTAAAGGTGAAAAAACAGATTTGTTTTTTGATGAGCCGCAATTTGAAAACAGTGAGTGGCGACCAAAAGTTTCTGATTTGAAAATACTAAGTTTTGATATAGAGACGAGTATGGATCAAAACACTCTTTATTGTATAAGTTTAAAATCAAATGATGAAGAGCTAAACAAGGTTTTGATAGTAAGTGAAGAAAATCACAAAAACGCCAAGAGTTTTAAAGATGAAAAATCTCTTCTTTTAGCTTTCAAAAAAGAACTTGAAGATTACGATCCTGATGTAATAACTGGTTGGAACGTCATAGACTTTGATTTATTAGTTATAAAAGAAAAATTTGCTCATAACAAAATACTTTTTGATATAGGAAGAAGTGATGAAGAGTGCGATCTTAAAATAATAGATAGTTTCATAAAAGATAGTAAAGCAAATATTATAGGAAGAGTTGTTTTAGATGGTATACAATTATTAAAATCTAGCTTTATTAATTTAGATGATTATAAGCTTTCTACAGCAAGCGAAGTATTTGCTAAAGAAGACAAATTAATAGAAGACGAAAATAAAGGAAAAGAAATAGAAGATGCCTATAAAAACAATAAACAAAAACTGATAGATTACAACTTAAAAGACAGTGACTTAGTTTTAAAAATATTAAATAACAGCGGAGTACTTCAATTAACTATATTAAGAAGCATATTAACAGGGATGCCTTTAAACAGGGTTAAGGCTAGCATAGCTAGCTTTGATAGTGTTTATTTAAAAGAACTTAGAAAAAAAGGTTATGTCGCTAAAACAACTGGTTTCACTTCTGGAGAAAAAACTACTGGTGGATATGTCATGGAGCCTAATCCAGGAATATACAATTTTGTAGGGGTTTTTGATTTCAAAAGTCTATATCCTAGCATAATGATGACTTTTAATATAGATCCGCTGGCTCACAGACCTAAATGCGAGGCTAAGAATGGTGAAGCACTAATAGTTGCGCCTAACAAAACTTGCTTTGCTAAAGGAGACGCAATACTTCCAACCATTTTAAAAAAACTTTTTGAAGAAAGACAAAAAGCAACTGATAAAGGAGACAAAGTATCAAGGCAAGCTATAAAGATTTTAATGAACTCTATGTACGGGGTTTTAGCAAGCCCTAATTGCAGGTTTTACAGCTTCGAAATGGCTAATGCCATAACTAGCTTTGGTCATGAAATAATCAAAAACACAGCAAAAATAGCTAAAAGGAAAGGTTTTGAGCCTATATATGGTGACAGTGTCACAAAAGATTCGGAGATCATTATACAATACAAAGGAGAAGTTAAGCGTGTTCATATCGAAGAGTTGTTTTCTCAAGTTGATAAAAAAAGTGATGAGGGTAAAGAGTATAATTTTAAACAAGACGTGGAGATATTAACAATTGATTCAAAAGGAAAGTCTGTTTTTAAGCCTGTTAAGTATGTCATGAGACATAAATGTAATAAAAAAATATTCAGAGTGAATTTGACAAGTAATTGGCACATCGACGTTACTGAAGACCACGGTTTAATAGGCTATGAAAGCTTTGCTTTTAACAATTCTAAAAAAGATGTTATGAATCGTTTAATAGAAGTAAAACCTGAAGAAATAGGAAAAAAAGCCAGTAGTTTAGTCAGTCTCAAAAAAGTTCCCGAAATCAAGTGTGACTCAAAAAATCTTCCGCTCGAAGTTTACGAATTTTTAGGATATTTCATAGGGGATGGCAGTTTTAGAAGAAATAATTATGCTAATAAACTGGACAAAGACTATTATTTAGGCTTAAGTCTTGGAAATGACGTTGACGAAGTGATAAGAAAGTTGATTAGTCCTTTAAAGAAAAAAGGATTTATAAAGACTTTATGGAGGTCTAAAAGCCGTAAAGGAGACATAACTATAAATGGTCTTAAATTAATGGAATTAGTAAGTGAACATTGTAGAGAGAAAGATGGCTCTAAAAAATTTCCTAGCTTCATATTAAATGAATCTATAGAAAACAAGGCTGCTTTTTTAAGAGGTTTATTTTCTGCTGATGGCACAGTAATACTTAGAAGGGGTTCGCCTATAATTAGGCTCACTACTATAAGCACTGGCTTAGTTAGTGATGTAAGAAAATTACTTTTTGATGTTGGTGTTTCCAATTCGTCCTTTGAAGAAAGTAATACTAATACTTACGAAACTAAAGAAAAAATTTACTCTACACGAAGCAAATCTAAACATGTCGTTATTAAAGATAAACATTCTTTTAATTCTAAAGTGGGATTTTTACTTCGTAGAAAAAATGATAGGGCTCAGATTAAAAGTGAAAATGTTCGCAAGAAAAACATTTCTGATAAAGAATTTGATATTCAATCCGTTAAATCTGTAGAAGTTATAGATTATGATGATTATGTTTATGATGTGGAAGTCGAAGAGGTCCACCGGTTTTTTGCTAACAATATATTGGTTCATAATACTGATAGTACTTTCATTCAGATTCCTGCAAAAGACTTTGATGAAGCTCAAAAAATAGGTGTTGAGCTTCAAGAAGATATAAACGATTATTACAAAAATAAAATAAAAGAAGAGTATGGGGTTGAGAGTTATTTAGTTTTAGAGTTCGAAAAACTTTTCATAAAATTGTTTATGCCTACAACTAGGGGTTCTGGTGAGGGAGCTAAAAAAAGATATGCTGGTCTTGTAAAAAGAGAAGGTATTGAAAAAATAGAATTTACGGGCTTGGAGTTTGTGCGTAGGGATTGGACTGATTTGAGTAAAAAATTTCAACTCGAATTACTTCAAAGGGTTTTTGATGAAAAGCCTTTAGATGATTGGATAAGAACCTTTGTTAAAGAGTTGAAAGAGGGAAAGTATGATGATTTGCTTGTTTATAGAAAAGCCTTAAGAAAGAATTTAGATGCTTA
The DNA here is from genome assembly GCA_007116295.1 of Candidatus Woesearchaeota archaeon. GTDB lineage: Archaea > Nanobdellota > Nanobdellia > Woesearchaeales > 21-14-0-10-32-9 > SKIS01. The sequence continues at coordinate 8,050 of SKIS01000044.1, forward strand.
TACCAAAACTACGCCTCCTCATGTTAAGGCAGCTCGGAAGCTTGATGAAATAAAATCTAATTTAATATCGTATATAATGACTGTAAATGGTCCTGAACCTTTAGAAAAAATTGAAAGCAGTATTGATTATGATCACTACATAGAAAAGCAAATAAAACCTTTGGCTGACTCATTGCTCGTTTTTTACAATAAATCGTTTAAAGAGAGTTTGAAGCCTTCTAAGCAGTTTAGTTTAGACCAATTTTAGAGAAA
>SKIS01000007.1 GCA_007116295.1 Candidatus Woesearchaeota archaeon
ATCCTGAGCCAATTGTTGATTATAAAATGAGTAGAGAAAGAGCTTTAGAGAGATTTAAAGAAGTTTAGAAAAAATAATATTATTTTTATGCCAAAGATTTATATATTTAGCCGTCCTACAAAATAAACATTATGGCAAAAGCTAAAAAGAAAAAAGAAACGAGTACGAAGAAAAAGTCCAGAAAACAGTCAGATAAAACTTGGATGGCACTTAGTATTGGTTTAGTTGTTGTTATCGCATTTATTTTGGTTATAAATTTCAATCAAGGACCACAAGAACCACCTATTGAAGACTTACCAGAGCAAACAACTGACTTGGACCAAGTAGTTATGATTGTAAACGGACAAGAAGTAACTGAAAGAGAAATAGTTCAATTGCAAGCAGCGTTCGCTTCAGACTTTGGAGAAATTCCAAGGGAGCAAGCAATGGATCAATTAGTAAGTCAAATCTTGCTATACCAAAAAGCTGTTGAAGAAGGATACCAAGTTAGCCTTGGGGAAGCTGAACAACAAATAGAAGAACTACTTATGTTTAGCGGGTTTACCTTGGAAGAATTCAAAGAGCAATTAGAATTGGAAGGACTAAACTATGATGAACAATTAGAGTTTTATGCTGAGCAGTTTGCTATTGAAAGATATGTTGATAGTTTATTTTCTGCAGAAGATTTTGATGTGACAGAAGAAGAAGCTAGAGAATTTTACGATGCTGTATCTCTTCAAAATCCAGATCTTCCTCCTTATGAGGAAATAGAAGATGAAGTTATCGCTGCTTTAATACAAGAAAGGCAACAAGAGGCAATTAATACCTTTATAGCTGAACTAGTAGAGCAAGCAGATATTCAAATAGTATAAAAAAAGATAACTTTTTATACTCTTTTTCTTTTTATTTTATTTATGGCAAAGAAGAAAAAAGACTCTGAAGATAACGCAGGATTATTTGTAGCAGCAGGAGTTCTACTTGGTATAGGAGCCGGCTTTTTGTTTGACCAATTAGTAGCAGGATTATTTATAGGTTTAGGTCTAGGTCTTTTAGCAATGGCTATTATTAAGAACTCATAATCTGTTTAGCTATAAGCGCGCTTTTTTCTTTATCTTTTATTTCTAACATTATGTCAAATTCCAAATCCTTTGTTTGCTCTAAGTATTTTTTAAAGTGATTAATATCTATAGAATCAGCGTGTTTTCCTTTTCTTTCTCCAGGTTGTTGACTACTATAATCAGTCATTAAAACACCATCTTGTTTTTTCCAAGTACTCTGAGCTAATTTTACTGCTTCAAACATAGGCTCTTTATTGTTTAAGCACTCGTGGTGAAAGTTATCAAAAATTATAGGTATGCCTATTTTTTTGTTAAGCTTTAAGCAGTCTTTTAAGCTGTAAGACTTATCATCATTTTCTATAGCCAGCCTTCTTTTTATTTGTAGAGGAAGATTTTTGTAGGTTTCAACAAATTTTTCTATTGCTTTATCTTTATCGTTATAAACTCCTCCCACGTGTATTTGTATCTTAGCAGTTAAATCCAGGTTCATAGCATCTAGTACTTGAGCATGCCAGAGTAGTTCTCCTATGCTGTTTTGTATTACTTTTTCTTTTGGGCTGTTTAAAACTACGAATTGGTCTGGATGCATAGATATCCTCATATCGTGATTTTTTATGAAGGCACCAATTTCTTCAAAGTCTTTTTTGAAATAATTTAGCCAGTCAAATTTGTTTATTTCATGGCTTCCAAAAGGTATTAGCTCGCTGGTTATTCTAAAAAACATTAGATTGTGTTCTAAGTTGTATTCTAATATTTTTTTTAGGCAATCTAAATTATTTTTTATTGTTTCTACAAGTTTTTCTTCTGTGTAAGATGAAAGTCTGAAAGTTTTGTTAGCTCTACATTTTAAAGAGTTGTTTATACAAGCATATCCTATCTTCATTTTTTATCACCCACTTTATGCATTATTATAATTAGTATTATTCCTATTAATAGAGGTATCCATAAGTTTAAGAATAGTGATGCTCCTGTCCATATCCAAACAGAGTAGTAGTAAGAAAGTTCTTGGCCAGGTATCGTTTTGAATTTTTTGAAGTAAAAGTATATTCCTATAGCTATGAGCGAGGTAAATATCCATCCTAAAAAGTTTATGAAAGGAACTCCGTAGTATAACCCGTTTATTTGCCAAGTCCAAAATCCTTGAGCTACCGCTACAGGATCTAATATTAAGTCTATAGCGACAAGTAAAGTTACGGCTAGAGTTATTTTTCCCCATACCTTTTTTGCTATTATATCAGCATATCTTATTGCTCCTAAAACTAAAGGTGTAAATGCAAAGAAAACAGTCCATGGAGTTGTCCCAAATAGTTTATGACCTAAAGTTTCTGTGTAGCTAAAGTGAGAGTATGGAAATCCTGTTATTAACCCTATTGTTTCTATTATTATTGCAAATAAGCTTATTGCTATTAGCGCTTTTAAGGATTGTTTGTCTTTTAGAAAGAAATAGTATGAAATTGATGCTATCAGCACTATCGCTATTGAGCTTGCTAAAGCATGGTATTGAGTAGTAAATGCTATGGGAAAGTACATTGATAGTGCTAGTATAAGTCCTATGATTATTTTTTTCATATTATCACCGCGTAAATAAATAAGATGAATCCTACTACCATGTTTATGTAAGGATAATACCAGTAAACTTTTGCTATATCCATTTTTTTGTTAAAGAAAAGTATTAGAGGCATTATAGGATATATTAATGATAACACTCCTAGTAGAGGGTTTAAAGACCAAGTCAGTATAGTTGTTTTTAGCCATAGCGCTTTGGTTATGAAAAGACTTCTTTTTTTTCCAAATCTCACAGCAGTTGTTTTAACTCCTGCTTTTTTGTCATATTTTATATCAGGTATTGCACTAAATAGATGCATGGCCATAGCCCAACTGAATCCTGCCATTATTGCTTGGGTTGGAGGTAGAGTTCCTGTTGCTTGATAATACCCGATTATTGCTGGAAAGATATATAGTATGTTGCTTGCAAAGTCAAGTATAGGTCTTGATTTAAACCTTATTGGTTTTGCGCTGTAAAAGTATGATAAGAATAAAAATCCTAGCATGAGTAAAACTAGTTTTATACCAGGGTTTAGAAGAGTTATGAGTAGTGCTATTGCAAAAGATATTGTTAGGCTTATTTTTAGGAATTTTTTGTCTTGTTGCTGCAGCCTGTATTCTTTTGAGTCTTTTTTTGGGTTTTTTTTGTCTGTTTCCCAGTCGAAATAATCGTTTACGCCATACAAGAAGTAGTTTGCTATAAATAAAAAGAAAAGTAAATATATCCAAAAATCTATGTTGTATTGAGCTAGAGATTGAGCTCCAAATGCGAAGCCTACTAAATATGTGCCTCCCAGATAAGACCAAAACCGTGGCCTGCTAATTTTTATTATTTGTTTTAGGTTCATTTTAGTCTTGATAAGTTGTATTGACAAAATTCTTCGAAGAATTCTTTTTCAGGAATTTTTTCTATGCTTTTTTGAATTTTTTTTGTGTACTTCTCAAGATGATTTTTTATTTGTGGTTTGATTAACTTTGCTTCTTTTTGTATGAGTTGAAGTTCTTCTTGATCTAGTTTTTTTCCAAAATACTTTTTTAATTCAGGTTTATTTTTTAACAAGTAGTATCTGTGCAAAGTTTTTTTGTTTTCTTTTATGTCACTACCAACATCTTTACCTATTTGTTTTTGGTCACCAAATAATCCTATGTCATCATCTATTATTTGAAATATTATGCCTAAGTTTTCTCCAATTTCTCCGTATATATCAGGGTTTTTACCTGTTAGTTTAGCTGCAAGCATTAAAGGTAAACTAAAAGTGTAACGAGCAGTTTTGTATTTGTATACTTCTAATATTTGATTTATGTTCAACTCCCTACTGCTAAAGCTAAAATGTACGTCTTGCATTTGTCCATAAGCACATTTTATTAGTTCTTCAGTATAAATATGCTTTAATTCTTTTGGTATATATTTGAAAGCTAAAAAGAATCCTATGTCTCCTGCGTTTATAGCCATAGCGTAGCCATAATGTTCATTGTCTAATCCTTCTTGGTATTGTTTGTGTATTGTTTTGAAATTTCTTCTTCTTTCATCTCTATCCATTACGTCATCGTGTATGCAAAGCGTGCTATGAGTGAGTTCTAAAGCCACCGCTATATCTAGTACGTCTTCTTTTCCACCAAATAATTCGTATGCTGTAAGAAATAGGCTTCCTCGAAGCATTTTTCCATTAGAAGCAAATTCTTTTAATCTTTTTATTACGTCCCTACTCCATTCTATGTCGTGCGGTTTTATTTGCTCTAATCTTTTTTGTATTAGCTCTTTTTTTTGAGTTAGTTGTTTCATAGTAATTTATTTTTTATTCCTGTTAAGATCACTCTTGTTTTTGAAGGTTTTACCTTTTTTTGAAATATTATGCTCGGATTCTTTTCTATTTGTTTAGCAGTCCACTTATACATATCTGCTGCTGTTTTTATTGCTGGAAGACAATTTTTTGGTATATATTTGTATCCTTTTTGGGCTTCTTTTTGACTTTTTTTGTATCTTTCTAATTGTTTTTTTATGTATTTTTTGAAAGGTTTTGTATTAGCATATTCTGGGCTTAGTTCAAATCCTTTCATTTCGTTTATTGGTAAGTATTGCCTTCCTAGTTTATTGTCTTCATCTACATCTCTTATCATGTTTATTAGTTGCATTGCTTCCCCTAGTTTTTTTGCGTAGGGAAAACCTTCTTTTTTTACACCTATTGTTTTTGCCATCATAAGACCTATTACTTCTGCAGAGCCATAAATATATTTTTTTGTTTCTTTATAGGTTTTCATCTTAGGATTTTTAAGGTCTTGTTTCATGCTAGAAAAAAATGCTTCAACCCATTTTTTTTGGAATTTTTTTGCTTTGTATAAATCGCAAAAATCTTGTACTATTTCGTCTTTACTTTTAGATGTTTTTAAGCATTTTTCGAACTCTTTTTCGAACTCTTTTAATCCTTTCGCATCACTTGGAATATTATCTGCAAAGTTATCTGCTTTTCTTACAAAGCCATAAATTATCTGTACGTCTTTTGAAATTTCTTTTGGAAATAATATAGCTGCATTGTAATATGTCTTGCTAGATTTCTTAAATATTTTTTTTGCTTCATTCATTTTCTATTAGGTTAGTGACAATCTTGGCACTTATCATAGCTATAGGAACTCCTGTTCCAGGATTTGTGTATTGTCCTACGTAGTAAAGATTGTTTACCTTTCTTGATTTGTTTTTTGGTCTGAAAAGCGCTGTTTGAAATAAGGTTTGGCTAAGACCTAACGCTGTTCCTTTATACGCGTTGTAATCTTTTTTGAAGTTTTTATGGCTGTAAATAGTCTTAGTTATTATTTTGTCTTTGAATTTTTGATTTACTTTTTGCTCTAAATCTTCTATTAAGTAATCAGCATATTTTTGTCTTGTAACTTCATCATCTTTTAATCCTGGAGCCGCAGGCATTAATATGAATAAGTTTTCGCATCCTCTTGGAGCTAGTTCTTTTTCTGTTTTTGTTGGAGCACAGACATAGTAACTTGGATCACTTGGCCATTTAGGGTCATCAAATATTTCGTTGAAGTGTTTTGTCCAATCATTAGCAATTATTAAGTTGTGATGATCTAAGTTTTTTATTCTTCCTTTTACTCCTAAGTAAACTATTAGTCCACTGGGAGCTATAGATTTTTTTTCCCAATACTTTTTTTTATAAGTTTGATGTTTTTTATCTAACAAATTTGTTTCTGCCCACGCATAATCTGAGTTAACAACTACTTTTTCAACCGCTAAGTTTTCTTTGTCAGTTATTATTTCCACCGGTTTTTTGTTTACAACTTTTATTTTTTTTACGTTAGTGTTTAGAAGTATTTTAACTCCTAATTTTTTTGCTTGTTTTTCAAGTGCTTTTGCTAAAGCGTTCATCCCCCCTTTGGGATAGTAAACCCCTAATTCGAAGTCACCATGAGTCATTAAACTGTATAGCGCAGGAGTATTTTTTGGGCTTCCTCCAAGGAAAACCATTGTGTAGCCCAGTATCTTTTTTAGTTTGTCACTTTTGAAGTTTTTGTCTAAGTATGAACCAAAGCTTTTGAATATATCTAGTTTTTTTCCTTCTTTTAATAGGTCTTTGTTGAATAATTCAGATGGTTTTAAGAAAGGTTTTTCTATGAATTTTTCTAAGCTTACATCGTATTTGTATTTTGCATCTGCTAAATACTTTTTTACTTTAGGAGTGCACCCAGGTTCTAGTCTTTCAAATAATTCATAGTTTTTTTTCATGTCTTTACTTATAGATATTGTTTCATCATGAAAAAACATTTTGTAATGAGGATCAAGTCTTGTTAAGTCTAATTCTTTATCAGCAGTAGTTCCTAGAATTTTAAATATTTCGTTAATTGTATCTGGCATAAGATACCAGCTTGGACCCATATCGAATTTGAATCCGTCTTTTTCAAACATTCTTCCTCTTCCACCCACAGAAGAGTTTTTTTCTATTAGTGTTACGTCGTATCCTTTTTTTGCTAGAAGGCAAGCAGCGGTGAGTCCACCGTATCCCGCCCCGATTATGTGAACCTTCATTACAGAAAAGTAACTGGAACATTATAAAAATCTTACTAAAAAAAAGAATTAGTCGTTTATGCCTGGAAGTTCATCAGGAACATTGTTTTGTAAATAAGGATAACTATTCCCTTCATCAATGCTCCAAATATTACTAAAATCCCAATCAGTAAAACTGCTTTGTTGTTTCATCTGAGACGTTGTGAGGCCTGTAATTCCTGCATCACTTCCTCCTCCAACCGCGTCTGTTTGATCGCTAGTCTCAGTATTCCAATAATTACTAATTGAATCCCCATCTAAATAACTTGTAAAACCTCCAACATCTGAGTTTCCATTTACTAAACCACTACTCCAGCTATTATTTATAAGACTATTTATATCTGTAAATCCAATTAATCCACCAACTGATTCATCTCCAGAGACAGAGCTTGTTGAGTAGCTGTTGTGAACATCAAAGTTCCAACCATATCCAATTAAGCCTCCTGTTGCCCAACCACCATCTATAACAGTTCCAGAGCTCCAACTTCCAATTATAACTGAATTTCCTGTCCAACCAAGAAGCCCCCCAACACTCCCTACATTTTGAGAAGTAATAGAGGCAATACTATGACTATTAGTTAGAGTTGCACTTTCAAAAGCAGCTACTAGCCCTCCTGAGTTCCCATTCTGTACTTCAATGGTAACATAACTTGAGCTCCCATCTATGTCTGTTGACCACGTGTAACCAGATAAAGCTGCTACATAGCTCTCTCCTGAAATAGTTCCACTTACATGAATATTATTTATAGTGGCTCCACTTGGTGCAACTCCTACTAGTCCTGCCACGTACTGATTTCCTTGAACATCAATATCTTCCAAGATTACGTTATTTAAAAAAGCTCCATTTATATGGCCAAATAGTCCTATTTCATCTTCAGAAGGAAGGTTAATAAACATATTTTTTATTGTTAAACCATTGCCATTAAAATTTCCTTCAAACTCGTTAGTTGAATCTCCTACAGGTGCGAACCCTTCTCCACTATTCCAGTTTTGTGTTCCACTAGCATTAATATTTTGACCTAATACGTAGTAAGCGCTTAGATTACCTTGCATAGCTTGAAGCTCCCAATCATTGGTTATGATATAAGGATTTGTTTGAGTTCCATCACCATCCATACTTTCTAAGATACTTAAATAATCACTAGGATCTGGCGCGTCAAAGTTAGGCTCGGACCATCCAGGAGCTATATTTATTTCTTCTACGCCTGCCCTTATGTCTCCGCTTATGGTTCTGCCAAATTCTCCTGTGCTATCTCTGGAGCTTCTGTAGTTTACGCTTACTTCTATGTTTGCATTGCTTCCTGCTAGTAACGCGTCTTCTTCTTGGAATACGCATTCAAGCAAAACATTGCTGCTTCCACGAACTTCTATCACATTAAAACCTGAACATTCTCTAAACTCATCACCAAACCCTCACCAAGACCATTACGAGCACTCAAACGAAAACCCTCCTCACCAACCACAAACTGAGAACTATCACAAACAAAAGGACTACCCAAAACACACCTATCACCAACAAAACCACTAGGATCCAAAACACCAAAATAACTAAGAGCCGAAACCATAACCAAAATCACCAAAAAAGCCCA
>SKIS01000042.1 GCA_007116295.1 Candidatus Woesearchaeota archaeon
GTGACTTCTCTTATTGGTAGGACTATTTCTATGGTGTTTAGTTCATCGTTTAGCCAGTTTTCGAGGTCTGCATAGTTTATTTCTTTTTTCCAAAACATCTTTTTTATAGAAATCATTATATTATTATAACTCTTTTTGTTTGTTTATGAGTAGAAAGACAAAATTTTCTAAGATTGCTAAGGAGCGTATAAATTATTTGTTTGAATTAGCTCAAAAAGATCCTGAAGTGGCTAATAGTGCTGTTAGGCTTGCTAGAAAGATTTCTTTAAAATATAACGTTCCTTTTTCTAAGGATAAAAAGTTGTTTTTTTGTAAAAAGTGTGGTATTTATTTGATTCCTGGAAAAAACTCTCAATTTAGAATTAATAGAGGGAGCGTCGTTGTTTCTTGTGAGTGTGGGGGCCTCGCTAGGTTCAAATTTAAATAATTTCAACAAAATATATAAAGGGCTTTTTACATATTATGCATTCCTGGCTTTGTTTGGGGGAACAAACAATAAACTACTATCTAGTAGTTACAAAAACAAAAAGTTTATAAATAAGCTAGGATATATTAACACAACACACGAGGTGAAACAATGGAAGAAATAAACACTAGTTCGGTTGAAGATGAATCTCAACTAGAAGAGATTAGAACAGGAAGAAAAAAACCTGAAATGTCCATCTTAAACCAGAAAAAACTAAGTAAATGGGAAATGGATGAGCTTTTCCTAGATGACGGATACGAAGAGTTCTAAAAACTAAAGTTTTTAAAATTCGTATCTTTATCTTATTCTTATGAAGTTAATAGCTCAAGGAGCGGAAGCTCAAATATTTAAGGATAAGGATACCATAATAAAAAAGAGGTTGGAAAAACCATATAGGTTAAAGGAAATAGACGTTTCTCTGAGAAAAAAAAGAACTCAAATCGAATCAACCATCTTAAAAAGGCTAGAAGGTATAGCGCCCAGACTTTTAGAAAAAGATAAATTTTCTATAAAAATGGAATATTTAAAAGGAAAACTTCTAGTTGATATTTTGGACAAAAAACCTCATCTGGCTGCAGAAATAGGCAAAGCTATTACTATTTTACATAACAAAAATGTGGCGCATGGCGATCTTACAACTAGTAACATGATTTTTACAGGAAAAAAAGTTAGGTTAATAGATTTCGGACTTTCTAAAATTTCTCACAAAATAGAGGATAAAGCGGTCGATTTACACTTGCTAAAACAAGCAATAGTGGCTAAACATTACAAAGTAGAAAAGAAAGTTTGGCCAAAAATATTAAATAATTACAATCCAGAAAATAAACAAAACATACTTAAAAGATGGGAAAAAGTACAAGAAAGAGGAAGAAACAAAAAATGAAAAAACTACTCTTTTTACTAATACTATTTGCTTTTTTACCTGCTGCTATGGCTATAGAAGCCCAAACAACTCTTTTAACAGTGGGTCAAAGGGGTGATGAACTAATAGGTGGAACTGCTAGCTTAGAAGTAAAAGTAGAACCTGGACAAGGAAGAGTTTACATTGATAGTTTTCCTCTAAGCCAAATAGATACTCAAGTCACAACTAGATTTTCGAAAAATATTGCTTGCAGTACTGCGGGAGTTGACTGCTCAAAGTATGATTTCTTCTACACTATTAGGGCGGGAAGTTCTTTAGTGGGAGGTCCTAGTGGCGGGGCTTCTACGACAGTTTTAACTTTGGCATTGCTTTTAGATCTAGATGTTAGAGACGACGTTGTCATGACAGGAACAATAAATAGTGGTGGAATAATAGGCCCTGTTTCGGGTGTTAAAGAAAAAGCTTTAGCTGCTCAGATTTCAGGATATAATACTATTTTAATTCCTGCTTGGACAAACACTTCTGGTTTTGAAGATTTAACCATAGAAGTAGTAGAGGTTGCTAACATAGAAGAAGCCTTATTTTATTATACAGGACATATGTTTCCTCAAGAAGATAAAATATTGGATGTTCCGCAAGAATACAACCAAATAATGAGGGGAGTCGCGACAGATCTTTGTGAGAGATATTTAAGTGTAGAATCAGAACTGGAAAATTATACTAGGGATTTAAATTTCAACAGAAGCGTCGAAGCAATAGAATTAGGGGATTATTATAGTGCTGCTAGTTATTGCTATACTGCTGTGGTGGTAGCGAGGCAAGTGTTATTTTCTACTTATAGTGAAGAAGAACTAAACCAAACTAGAGAATTGCTAAGAATGCAAATAGAGGAATTTGAAAGAGAAATAAATAGAATTCCTATAAACACTATTTCTGATCTAGAAACTAGTATGATTGTAAAAGAAAGACTCTTCGAAGCTAGAAGTCTTGTAGATGAAGGAGAACTTGCCTATGTTTATGAAAGATTCAACAGTGCTATTTCTTGGTCTGCTTTCTTTAATTATGAAAGCGAAGAGTTACGTCTCAATAAAGGGTATTTAAGAAATACGTGTTTTACACGATTGGCTGAAGCTGATGAAAGAGTGAGTTATCTCGAATATTTAGCGGGAACTAACAATTTCAGAAATCAAATAGAAGAAACTCGCAGGATATCTTCAGAAGGGGACTTCGCATTTTGCATTTTTAGAGCTACTAAAATAAAATCTGATGTTAATAGTGCTATTTTGGCAAGTACTGTGCCTGCTGACCAGATAGAAAACTTGGCTAGAGCTAAATACTCTGTTGCTTACAGGCAAGCTGCAAGAAATAGATTTTCTATAATAGGATATAGTTATCTTAATTATGCTGGTTCCTTGATAAATATAAATCCTGCTAGTAGCATAGGTTTTAGTGATTATGCTGCTGAATTTGGAAATTTAGATATGTACTTAGAAAGTCCTGGTGGTTCACTCTTAAATTTAAATAGAAGAACTGGCTTTTCAATAAACTTAGACAATGTATTTTTTTCAGGAATGCTGTTTGGAATAGCTATATCTCTAGCTTTAATTTTGATTTTAGCTAGAAGGCCTAAAAAGGATAAAAAACCCAGGAAGACACGAAAGCGTCCCCCCGGGAAAAAGAGGTGAGTGTAAAGTTTTTACTTTGTAACTATGTAGAAGTGATAAAAAGTATATAAACTTTTCTATTCTGTAATCATTATATAATGGTAAAAAAAGACGTTTGTGATAAATGCTCAAAGAAAGCAACAGTAAAATTTAATCAACAATACTGCGACGACCACTTTTTACAAACAATAGAAAAAAGAATAAGAAAAAATATAAGAAAACAAGACATAGACATAAAACACCAATTTTACTTAATAAAACAAAAAGGGCATGAATACGAACTCACCAAACATTTCTTAAAAAAAATATTTGAAGGAAGACTAAAAATAAAAGAAGTAACTAAAAAACAACCAAAAAACAACATATATGCGACATCTCTAGATGAAGAAGCAACAAAATTTCTAAATGAATTCTTCAATAACAAGAAAATAGAATTAAAAGGAATAAAACCTCTAGACGTAGTAATGCAAAAAGAACAAAAAGAAATATGCAGAATACTCCAAATACCTTTTGAAGACAAAAAAGACTTTCTAACACAATTCGAAGAGCAATACCCTGGAACAAAATATTCTTTGAAAAAGACAATGGAGCACTTCAAAGAAAGAAAAATCCAATAAAAACCCTTTAATTTCCGAAAAACTCGACCCAAAACAAATAATAACCTAAAAAAATTATTTATTTATGTTAAGATATGCTATTTTACTAATAATTTTGTTTACGGCTGTAGCTCTGAGTGAAACAGGAGAAATACAAGTACATTTTTGCCCAAACTGCACAGGTCTATACGAATCATTCAACCTATCAAATTGTGCGTTTTACAGCTCAGATTTAAAAGGGGACTTCTTAATACATCACACAAATTACAAAGGACAAGGCAAACCCATACAAAACAGAGGCCTAATGCATCACAAATTTTGTGTTCAAAACAACTGGGTAATTCTAGGAAGTGCGAACCCTACAAAAAACGATCTAGAAAAAAATCCTAACAACTTAATTTTAATAAATTCTAAAACACTTGCCAGAAACTACGAAAACGAACTAAAATACTTAAAAGGACAAAACGTTACAACTACAACCAACTTTTATTTTAACTTTCGTCCAATAAAAAATTACTTTTGCCCAAGACATCCATGCAGAGAACTAATAATAAACGAACTCAACCAAGCAAAACACTCAATATACTTTCTAACTTTCACATTCACAGATACAGAAATAGCAAATGTGCTAAAAGAAAAACACAAACAAGGACTTCAAGTTAAAGGACTCATAGAAAACTTTCAAAGTAAAACATACTGGGTGCATCCCATAATTCAAAACTTTACCTACGTTCACACAGGAGAGTTTCAACATAATAAAATCTTTATAATAGATGAAAAAACAGTTATAACTGGCAGCTATAATCCTACAAGAGCAGCTCATACAATTAACAACGAAAACATACTAGTTTTAAACCAACCCGAAGTAGCCCGTAAATACATAGATTATTTCACAAAAATATTTATAAACACCACTAACATCTCCATTAATAGGTGAAAAAATATGAATATAGTCAACATATCGTTCAACGAAATCAATTGTAAAAAAAACAAACAAGTACAAGGACAAGTAAACGTAGCAAACAACGCAAAGATAAAATCTGTTGAAGAAACAAAAATGAACATAGATTCTTCAAGAAAAGCACTAAAAATAGTTTTTGAATTTCAAACAGACTATCAACCAGACTTTGCATCTTTATCTGTTGCAGGAGAACTTCTCTTATTAGCGGATGAAAAGAAAGCAAAAGAAATATTGGACAACTGGCAAAAAAACAAAAAATTAGATGATGAAACAGCTCCTAAAATCATAAATCCTATTATGAACAAAGGAATACTAGAAGCAGTATTCTTAAGCAGAGAGCTAGACTTGCCTGCACCAATACCACTACCTTCTATGAAGAAAAAAGATGGCGAATCCCCAAATAAGACTAAAAGTAACTGAAACTATACAAGACGACGTAAACAAAGGTATAGTAAGAATAGACAGTAGGTACATGAAAGAACTAGGTGTCAGAGAAGGACACTTTGTTGAAATAAAAGGAGAAAGATCAACTGTCGCAGTAGTAGACAGAGCACTGCCAGGAGACATAGGTCTTAACATTATAAGAATGGACGGTCTTTTGAGAAGAAACTCTCGCTCAGGAATAGGTGAATTTGTCTCAGTTCAAAAAGCTCAAGTTGAAAGTGCAAAAAAAGTAACTATTGCACCTTCAAAAGAAGGAGTAGTAATAAGTACAAACAATCCTAACATATTCAAATTAGGACTTCTTGGACGCCCAGTTATAAAAGGAGATTTAATTAGCCTAGGCGGAACATCAAGAAGAATGGATGCGTTTGGAGAGCTATCAGGAATGTCGGACTTACTAGGACCTTCAAACAATTTCCCTAATCTTTTTGGTTTAGCAGATATAAAATTTGTAGTCACAGGTACTAATCCTAAACAAGGACCTGTAGTTATTACAGATAAAACTCAAGTAGAGTATAAACAAGAAGGTGTAGAACTAGAAGATGAAGACTCTACCTTCGAAGTCTCTTACGAAGATGTAGGTGGTTTAGAAGATGAAATCAAAAAAATAAGAGAGATGATAGAACTACCTCTAAAACACCCAGAGTTATTTCAAAGACTAGGAATAGAACCTCCTAAAGGAGTTCTTTTACATGGTCCTCCTGGTACTGGTAAAACTCTTTTAGCAAAAGCAGTAGCTAATGAAACAAATAGCAATTTTTATGTAATTAACGGACCTGAAATAATGAGTAAATTCTATGGGGAATCTGAAGCTAATTTACGTAAAATATTCGAAGAAGCAGAGCAAAATAGTCCTTCTATAATTTTCTTTGACGAAATAGATGCGATTGCTTCAAAAAGAGAAGAAAGTAAAGGAGAAGTTGAAAGAAGAGTCGTTGCACAAATGCTTTCACTAATGGACGGCTTAAAATCAAGAGGGAAAGTAGTTGTTATTGCAGCAACAAACATACCTAACGCTCTAGATCCTGCACTTAGAAGACCTGGAAGATTCGATAGAGAATTAATAATAGGAGTGCCACAACTAGAAGGAAGACTAAACATATTAAAAATTCACACAAGAAACATGCCATTGGCTAAAGATGTCAATCTAAAAAAATTAGCAGAAGTAACTCATGGATTTGTAGGAGCAGACCTAAACGCACTAACAAAAGAAGCAGCTATGAATGTTTTAAGAAAACTTCTTCCAGAGCTTAAATTAGATGAAGGAGAAGAAATTAGTGCGAAAATATTAGAAAAACTAAAAATAAATATGTCTGACTTTAAAGAAGCCCTAAAAACAGTCAGGCCTAGCGCTCTAAGAGAAGTATTTGTTGAAGCCCCAGATGTAAGCTGGGAAAGCGTTGGAGGCTTAGAAGAAGTCAAAACAGAGCTTAGAGAAGCAGTAGAATGGCCTTTAAAACATAAAGAAGCCTTCAAAAGACTGGGAGTTAAGCCTCCTAAAGGAGTGTTACTTTATGGTCCTCCTGGTACTGGTAAAACTCTTTTAGCAAAAGCAGTGGCAAAAGAGGCAGAAAGCAATTTTATATCGATAAAAGGACCTGAGCTATTAAGCAAATGGGTTGGAGAAAGCGAAA
Organism: Candidatus Woesearchaeota archaeon; assembly: GCA_007116295.1. Lineage (GTDB taxonomy): Archaea > Nanobdellota > Nanobdellia > Woesearchaeales > 21-14-0-10-32-9 > SKIS01. The sequence continues at coordinate 6,628 of SKIS01000042.1, forward strand.
AAGCAGTTCGTGAAATATTTAAAAAAGCACGCCAAGCCTCACCTACAATAATTTTCTTTGATGAACTAGATTCTATTGCTCCGAGAAGGGGAAACAATAGTGAAGATGGAAAAACAACTGAAAGAGTAGTAAACCAACTCTTAACAGAAATGGATGGCTTGCAAGAAATAAATGACATAGTAATAATTGCAGCAACGAATAGACCTGATATACTAGATACAGCTCTTTTAAGACCTGGAAGGTTTGATAGAATAGTTATGGTTGGAAGTCCTGATAAAAAAGCTCGAAAAGAAATATTTAAGGTCCACACAAAAAGTATGCCTGTCGGTAAAGATGTTGATTTTGATGATTTGGTCTCTAAAACAGAAGGATATGTCGGAGCAGACATAGAAAGCATTTGTAGAGAAGCAGCAATGTTAGCCTTAAGAAGAGATGTAAAAACAACTCAAGTTACTTTGAGAGACTTTGAAGAAGCTCTAAAGAAAGTAAGACCTTCTGTATCCAAAGACGTAGAAAAAGCGTATAAAGACTTAGAAAAGCATTTCAGAAGTGCTACAGGGGAAAGCCTGAGAGAAGAAAAACCGAGCTACTATGGTTAAAATGAAAAAAATATTATTAATACTATTTGTATTAGTTTTAATAAGTGCTTGTAGTGCACAAGAAGAAGTTACGCCTATTATTGAGCAAAATGAGTCACAAGAACCAATAGAAGATGAGTACGTAGAGTTAAGAGATGACTTTTGGGTGAGTTATGAAAACAACTTCTTTGAAATGAAAGGAGAAGTGCTTTTACCAAATCCTTGTTACGAAGCAATTTTGTCATCAGAATTTAGCGAAGGACTTCTAGTCATAAACATACAAATAGCGGACACATCTTCGCCAGAATTAGTTTGCTCTCAAGTAATAACTTCTACTCAGGTATTTTTAGAAGGACAGTACATAAACTTAGAAAGACTGGATATTTTCAAAGAATCTGCTTTAGTTTATAACCAAACCTTTGAAGAAACACAAGAATCTGAAGATCTGGAAGAATCTGAAGAGCAAGAATAAGCTTTTTATAGTAATACTTCTTCTATAAACAAATGGAAAGAGGAGCAAAATACAAAGTAACAACTAAAGACGAAGAATTTGAAGGTATTTTTGTTTCCCAAACAGAAGATGCGTATTTCTTTAAGCAAAAAAGCGGATATAATGTAGGAATAAAAAAAGATGCAAAGATCAAGCTTTTACAAAAACCTCTGCAAGTAAAGACTTCTCCTAAGAAAAAAACAAAAGTTCCCCAAATAACTATTTTGCACACAGGAGGAACAATAGCAAGTAAAGTAGACTACGCAACAGGGGCGGTAAGCGATAGCTTTACCCCTGAAGAAATATTACAACTTTTTCCAGAACTAAAAAAATGGGATATAGACAGCATACTCATAAGCAATATGCCAAGTGATGATATGAACTTCAATCA
>SKIS01000037.1 GCA_007116295.1 Candidatus Woesearchaeota archaeon
AGTTGTATTTTCTTTTAGCTTCCTCTAAATTTCCTTCTTGCAAAGCCTGCCTTGTGCTTTGTATTAACACATCTATTTTTTCTGAAGAGTCATAATTAAATTCTTCAGCTCCAAGGTTTTTCAGTATTCTATTTTCGTTGTTTACAAGCTTTTGTATTTCTTGATGTTTTTCATCAAGCTTTTGCTCTTTTTGAACAACTTCATCTAATACTTTTTTAGCTCTTTGTTGAAGTCTTTTGTGAGTTTGCTCTGCTGCACTTACTTCTTTTTTGAGCTTTGAAAGCTGCGATTCATAACTAGATTTTTCTTTTTTGAACTCAGATTTCTCAAAGTCTCTTTGTTTTTTCAAGTCAGCAACTTCTTTTGCTAAAGAAACATGTTCTTTTTTAGCAGATTCAATATCTACATCTAAAGATTTCTTTTTAGATTCTCTGTTATCAATTTGTTTTTTCAAACTTTTTTCTTCTGATTGTAAAACATTGACTTGCTTTTGGACTTTGTCAAAGTCAGATTTTAAACTCTTTAAATCTTTAGAATCTTTAGTTATTTGGTCACTTAGCTTTTTAGATTCAGAAGTTTTTGTTTTTATTTCTTTATCTAAAGAACTTAGTTGTTTTGATAACTTTGTTTCTTCTTTTTTGCTTGACGCTAATTTCTTTTTGATAGAGTCCAATTCTTTTTGTGATTTTTTGAACTCTTTTTGTGCCTTTGCTTTGTCAGCAACCAATTTTTTGGTTTCTTTTTGAAGAGATAATATTTGCGCTTTACCATCCTCAACTTGCTTTTCTTGTTTTTTCAAAGTTGAATGCAATCCCTTTGTATGCGTATCAACTATTTTATTAACTCTCGATTGTATTTTCTTCGTATCCGTTTTTGTAACAGTTGGTTTTTTGACTTTTTTAGAGCTTATTTTTTGAGCTAATTCTTTTTTAGCTTTATCTAAGTCTTGCTCTATTTTCTTGAAAGTTTCACTCGGTTTAGAAGCTTTCTTCTTCTTATTAGAAGTTTTTGGCTTTGAAACTTTCTTCTTAGAAACAGTCTTCTTCTTAGCAACCTTAGGTTTGTCCGCTTTCTTAGCAGATTTAGGTTTTGCCTCTTTTTTCTTGGCCTGAGTCTTTGGCTTAGAAGCTTTCTTCTTAGTAGATTTTGATGCGGATTTTTTCTTAGCAGCAGCTTTCTTCTTTGTAAGTGCTTTTTCAGCAGCAGATTTTTCTTCAAATTCTTCTCTAACAGATTTTTCTTTTTGTTTTATACCAAGCGCAGCTCTTATGTTTTCTATGTCTTGGTCCGTTACTTTTTCTGATTTCGGAGGTGTTTTTACCTCTTCAAATTGAGGTAACTCATCAAGTTTGAGTGCTTCCTCATTTTCTTTGTCATCTTTCGAAAATATTTTTTTTAAAAATCCTTTGCTGCTCATGTATATTAGCACTACTTCTTTATTTTAAAAATCTTTGTTACTTTTTAAAAATAGTCACATTAACTTTTTATTGTAAAAGAACTTAGTTAATAAAAGTCAAATGAACGATCAAATAAGAAGTTTCCTAAAAAGATATGAAAGAGTAGTGGAAGAAAACGTTATCTTAACTCATGAAATACAAAAAAGAGATGACGCAGTAAAAAAGTTTAAACAAGAAAAAGAAGATTACATCCATCACATAAAGGCAGAGCTTAGTTATATAAACAAAAATTTGAGCGAGCTTCAAAGCGAGTTAAAATACTTAGCCTCAAAGTTTAAAGGAATAACTAAAAAAGAATCATTTGAAAAACTAAAGAAAAGAGTGGATGATCTTCAATATGAGCACCTACTAACAAAAGAAGAGCTCGAAAGAAAATTATGATTCTGCTTTAATACAATCTTTTAATGAAATTAAAGCTATTTTTAAATGCTTATCATCAGGCTCTGAAAGAGTTAGTCTTTGAACACTTAGAGCAGGAGAAAAATTAAATCCACTTCTTAAAAATTCATATGTCACCCCTGCAATTAAAGGCAATAATAAGACTCTAATTAGGATGTTATAAGTGTATGATAAATCTTGAGGTATTAGTAAATAAAAGAAGAAACTTATAACTAGAACTAAGAAAAAGAAAGTAGTGCTACAAAAAGGATAAATTAAGCTCTCTTTTCTCGCATTAGTCAACGTTAGTTTTTTGTTATTTTTATAAGCATTCAAAACTTTGTGCTCTGCTCCGTGGTATTTGAACATATTTTTTGTGGCGCTAAGGTTTCGGAGTAGAAATAAGTATCCTATAAAAAGAACTATTTTTACAATTAGATCTACTATGTTGGCATAAAATACATTAGGAATAAAACTTGCAACTGCCCAAGGAATGGCTTTGAATATTACAAATACTATTACTAGAGTTAAGAATACCATTAAGAATAAGTCAAAAGCATTGTATTCTTCATCGTCTTCTTGAGATAAGCTCCAAAGAGTTTCTTTGCTGCTTTGAATTAAGAACTCAAAAAAATTAATAGCACCCCTTAATATTGGCACGTTAAATTTTCTATCAAGAAGTGGTTTGAAACGTTTTCTTTTAACTATTTTACCATCGCTCTTTAGAGCTGTGCTACAAATATAATTTGGCCCTCTAATCATTACACCATTAGAAAACGCTAATCCCCCTACTCTCATAAAATTCAAATAAATAAAACACTATAAAAAACTTTTGAAATTATTTTCTTTCTCTAGGGTAGAGCCTGAATATTTCTTCTTTTCTAGCAAAGTTTTTGAGAACCGATTTGTGAACTTGAGGTAGTTTGTCAAAGTCTTTTTCTAAGTCCCAGTTGTCTATGTCACTGTATAAATCGTAAAGATTTAAGGATTTCATAACTCTTCTAAATTCTTTTCTTAGAGGATCGCTTTTGTTTGGAAACTTAAAGGTTTCTTTGCTCCAAATAGTGACCTGGTATTTGTCACTGTAAAGCACACTTACCTTTTTTTGCTTTGCAACATCTTTGATTTTTTGAGCTATTTTTTGAGCTTTTTCACTCATTTCTTTTTCTTCATTTTTTAGTTTGACATAATCATCTATTAGCTCAGTTACTTTTGTTTCCCCGCCATTTTCTATTTCAAATAAGTGTTTCCAAGCAGGACACATACTTTTGTATTCACAGTAGTCGCAAAGAGCACTCTTTTTTGTAGGAAATTCTTTGCAGGTTTCAATTTCTTCTATGTCTTTTATTATTTCTTCACGAAGCTTTTGAAGCTCTTCATCTGTCCTTGTGCTTCTAATTTCTTTGTTGAAAGCTAAAAAGTGCCATACGAGTTCTACTTTTTTTGCATCTTTAAACATTTCTTTTATGCCAAGAGCATAAATTGCAAGTTGCCTGTCTTCATCTGCTTCTTTTTGAGTTTTCAAAGTGTTGTTTGTTTTGTAATCATGAATTTCATAAACTCCGTCTTTGTAGACTAGTCTATCTACTCTTATGTGAATTTTGTATTTGTCATTTAAATCGTAGAAGTCTTGAGTTTCCAAACCAATTGTTTTTCCATCATCAAATGGTTTGTAAGAGTCATAGTATTCTTCTAGCATCTTTTTTCCTTTTTCTTTGTAATGATATGACTCGTAGTCTTTTACTATTAGTATGCTTTCATCCCATTCTGATTCCCATAAGTCTTCGTAGTAAGATATTATTTGCTCTTTAGAATTTAGTTTTGTAAAAGTTAAATCTTTGTAGAGTTTTTCAAGAGCCCTATGAACCAAGTCACCCATGAAGGCCTCTATTGTTGTAGGTATATCTGTTTGTATTTTTTGTATGTATTTAAAATCGTATTTCTTAGGACATTGCTCGTAGGTTCCTATTTTACTGTTTGAATAAGTTTTCATAATATGTTTTGAAGTATTTTTTCTTTGTCAAATTCTTGAAGATCATCATATTCCTGGCCGTTGCCATAATATATTATTGGTTTTTTTGTTATGTAACTACTGCTTATAGCTGCGCCTCCTTTTTCATCTACATCTAACTTTGTTAGGATTATTGCATCTATACCTATTTTTTCGTTGTAAATCCTTGCTTGCTCAACACAATCATTTCCAGTTATGCTTTCTCCTACAAAGATTTTGAGGTCGGGGTTGCAAACTCTTTCTAATTTTTTGAGTTCTTGCATTAAGTTATCATTGCTGTGAAGCCTTCCTGCAGTGTCTATTAATACAACGTCTAAATCTTTTGACTTGGCATGTTTTATCGCGTCGAATCCTACTGCTGAAGGGTCTGATTTGTAATCGTGTTTTATTAGTTTTATACCTAGTTTTTTTGAGTGTTCTTCTACTTGTTGGATTGCTGCTGCTCTAAATGTGTCTGCTGCAGCTATGACTACCGATTTTCCTTTTTTCTTGTAGAGGTTTGCTAATTTGGCTAAAGTAGTTGTTTTTCCACTTCCGTTCACTCCAATTACTAGTATTACAAATGGTTTTTTCTGAGGGAAAAGATCTATAGGGTCTTGGTTTAAGGCTTTTTCTAGTGATTGAGTTAAAGAATCTTTTATTGTTTGATCAACTAAGCTTCTTCCAATGCTTTGATTTACAAGTACTTCTTTTAAGTCTTGTTTTATTAGCTCTATTACTTCTTGAGCTACGTTGTTTTCTATTAGAGTTATTTCTAGTTCCCAAAATATTTCTTCAAATTTTTCTTCGCTTAAAGTTATGTTTGTTATACTCTTTTTTACTTTTGATAAGAATCCTTCTTTTTTAACCAGATCTTCTTTAACAGGATTTTCTTCTACAATTTCCTCTTCTTGTTTTACTTCAACTTCTTTTTTTTCGACCTGTTTTTCTTCTACTTGGATCTCTTCTTCTACTTCTTGAGAATTCTCCTCTACTTCTTTACTGAAAGAAGAGAGTGCGTTCGATAATTTTTCTTTTAGCGATTTAAACATTTTTTGCGAGTTCTTTTTGTGCGTTTACTTTACTTTTTATTATTTCTTCTTCTTGTTTTTGTACAAGTTTTAAAGCATCTTCAAGAGTTTTTTTTACAACCGTGTTATAACCAACATTTATTAGCACTTCTTTTTTGTTTTGTACTTGGGCTTTTACAAATATTCCATTAGCTAAAGGAACTAATACTTCTCCATCCATTTCTTCTAGATTGTTTAGAGCTTCTTTTATGTCTTCTATTTCAGCCAAGCTCATATCCATTTGCTCTATTAAATTCATTATTTTTTCACTCATTTTTTAGTGCCGTCTCTGCGTTTACTAGTTCTGGCCCTCCACTATCTTTTCCTATTGCTAACCCGTTTTTATTTACAAGTAAGCCTGCTTTGATGTATGGCGATCCCATGTTAACTGTTCCTGTTGTTAGGTTTAATCCCATTTCTTTTAGCATTTCTTTTTCTTCAAATGCTAAATCGTGTGTTATTAGTATGTTGTTTTTTTGGACAACTCCTAGACTTCCAACACTCGTGTTTTGTGATAGAGTCATTTGTAGAGCTTTTTTATCAAAGAACTTTTCTATTTGCTCTATTTTTGACTTTTCTAAGTCAGGGTTCATTATTATTTTTTGAGGTAGGATTAAAACGTTGTTTCCAAGGCAGGTGTGAATTGTATCTATTACTTCTACTTCTGCTAGTTCTTTTAATTTTTTTATTTCGTGATCAAAAGCTATGCTTGGAACAATTATTTTTTCTTCGTTTCCCGCTAAGAAAACTCCTAGTAGCGATGTTCCCGCAATAGTTGTTTTTATAACTGGTACACCAAATAGCTTTTCTAATTCTTCTGCTTGTTTTTGAGGTACTTGAGGACCTAATAATGCAAATTTATCTGTTATAAATCCATATAGTCCTATTGTGTTTATACCGTTAAAACTTTGTTTAATTACTTTCATAATTAGATGCAATAGGGGTTTTTATAAAAATGTTTAGTTTTAAGTCTCGAAAAAAGAGTTATTTAGCATAAGTTTTTTCTAGGTTTGCTAGGTTTATGAGTATTTCTCCAAAGTGCTCTACTTGTTCTAACTCTATCTTTTTTTGATTGTCTAAATATAGTAAAGGTATGAATGTTTGGACTTTGTCTTCTCTTTGCATACTAGGAGTTATTTGGGAAAAAGTTACTTGCTTTACTTTTTCGAGTGTTTGAGTGATTTTTTCAAATACTTCTTCTATTACTAGGCTTATGTCTTTTTGTTTTTTTGGAGCTTTAAATTTTTGGGCTTGTTTTATTGATCTTAGGTTTTTCTTTGCAGTTGTTTCTAAGACTTTTTCTAGGCTGTCTATTAGTTCATATACAGATACTTTTCTTTTTCTTGCTTGAGGAGTTTTGTATTTTAAAACTGGTTTTTCTTCTTTTGAATCGCTGAATTGTAGGTCTTCAAAGTCGTCAAATAAGTATTGGGGTTCATCGTTTAGTAAGTCGTCAAAAAATTGTAAGTCTTCATTTAGTAATTTGTCTGATTTTACTTTTAGAAAAAATGCTGCTGCAAGTACGACTTTTCCAGATATTCTAAAGTCGAATTGTTTCATTTCTTTTAGTGTGTGTAAGAATTTTTCTGCAAGTAAGGATACGTCTACATCCCAAGGGTCCATTCTCTCAGTTCTTATTAAGTCATGTATTATGTCTTTCCAAGTTATTTCGTCTTCTTGAAATAGGATGTCGAAGACTTTGTCTTTTGCAGATATCGCAGCCATAGTGTAGCTTTCTGTATACTAATATATAAAGGTTATTGTTTTGAGCAGTAAAACAACTCAAAGTTAATAACAATAAGCTTAAATATTAATAACTTTTTCTGTTTTTTTAATGGAAAAACCAAAAAGTATTGCTTGCCTAGCAACAGGCACAGCTAAAGCAGCAGCAGGACACAGCCTATGCTGTGGACCAAAAGCATTCGCAGGCACAAACACAGCCCTAGGAAGCCTAGGAATAGGAACAACTTACCTTGAAAATCTCAGCAACACAATAGGACTCTACACAGGAGAACTAGAAAGAGCGTTGCAAGAAACAATACTAGAAAAAAAATACGGATTAAACATAGACTTTACAGACCTAAGTCAAAGAGCACTATACTCAAAAGAAATCCACGAAGCCCACGAAATCGCTCACCTAGCAATGGACGGAGCAGGCACAACACTACAAATAGCAGGAATAGCACTAGCAATAAAAGGATTCCAAAACCAAATAAACCAAATACAAAACTACTTCGAAAACAAATACTCAATAGTAAGACCAAACCTACCCCTAAGAAGGATATGAAACTACTTAGTAGTAACATTTATATATGTTATTTGAATTCTTGAAAATATGAAATTATTTAGTAAACCCCTCACAGAAGCAGAAAGATTGTTTAACGAGATAGCCCAAAATCCACAAGAAAAAGGACTTTTAGATATTTTCTCCAGACAAAAAAATTATGTTAACATTAATGAACTTTCTGATCAAGGACACACACTTAATTGGCAAAACAGCAGAGTACCACTAGAAATTTCTTTAAGAGACTTTTGGGATACAGATTACAATTTATTTGAAAGAGCAGGATTAGACGTATTCAACTTGTTTAGAATAACTCAAAACAATACATCCGATAAAAAACTAGGCGAAGCAAAAGCCATATATCAATACGCAGACGGACCAGAATTCTTTTTAGAATACGTGCCAAAAGTACTCAGGGACGGCGCAAGCATAAGTATGCCTAGAAAAAGCATAAGTCTAAAGCAAGACGAAAAAAAGTTAATACTACCAAAAAACAATTACTTACTTAAAAAATAAACATCAAACTTCTTTCCATACATAGAACGAAAGTTTTATATATCGAACTAACGTTCTTTGTATTATGATATCTGAATTTAAAAAATACCAAGGAATAAACACACTGACTTACTTCCTACAAAATCCAAATACCGAAATCCACATAAAAGAACTTTCAAGAAAACTAAATATAAGTCCATCAACATCCAAAAAATTTTGTGATCTTTATTATGAAAAAAATATACTGAAAAAAGAAAAGAAAGGAAACTCAATATTTTTTACACTAAATAACAAATCGAACTACGTTACATTATTAAAAAGAACTTATGCCATAACAAAAATAAAAGAAAACTGGGAAGGAAAAACTCTCGAAAGAATTAAAACAATCGCAGTATACGGAAGCTACGAA
>SKIS01000026.1 GCA_007116295.1 Candidatus Woesearchaeota archaeon
AAAAAATAAAAGATCAGGCGTTTGATAAATCAAATATTCATATAAGACAAAAAACCTACACGCCCAATTTTAAAGATATAAAAGTTATAAGTACGATACTTCTTGTTCCAAAGAAAAACACAAGGATTTAAATTATGATATTAAAGCAATTACCAGAAGACTTCATAGTAAAAGAAATACCCATTTACAAATTTGAAAAAGGAAACATACCAATATTTTTACTAGAAAAAACTAATTATCCTACAGAAAAAGCTATACAGACAATAGCCAAAGCACTAAATATTCCAAGAAAAAACATAAGCTATGCTGGCTTGAAAGATAAAAGAGCTATAACAACCCAATATATTTCTATAAAGGACAAACCAAGCAGGCCAGAAAAGCTCAAACTTTCAGATATAAAATTAACTCATATAGGATACTTGAACAAACCATTAAGTCTGGGCGAGTTAGAAGGAAACGAGTTTCAAATAACAGTTAGAAATCTTCCAAACAAAAAGTTTTCTCACATTGAACTAGTTCCTAATTATTATGATGAACAAAGATTCTCTGAGAATAATCTAGAGATAGGTTTAGCTATAATAAAAAAAGACTATGAAAAAGCTTGTGAAATCTTAAAACAAGACGATGACAAAACTCAGTTGAAACAATGGCTCGACAAACATCCAAGCGATTTTGTTAATGCTTTGAAAACCATTCCTATTAAAATACTCCAAATATATCCTAGAAGCTTTCAAAGCCACTTGTTCAACTTATTAGTGGATAGATGTATAGAAAAAGGATTAAAAAATCAAGAAATACCAATACCTGGCTTTGCAAGCGAGTATTGTGATGTTATAAGACCTTTGGTTGAAGAGTTGTTAGAAAAATATGAGATATCATCAAGAGATTTTATATTAAGAGACTTTCCAAGAATAAGTCTTGAAGGCGCAAAAAGAAGTATATATGTAAAGCCCCAAGGCCTAAGCGTAAAATTTGAAAAAGATGAACTAAATGAAGGCTATAAAGCAATAGTAAACTTTAAATTAGCCAAAGGTGCCTACGCTACTAACGTAGTAAAACACTTATTTAAAAAATGAAATATGAAGAATTTAAGAAGGAATATGAAAAAGCAAGAAAACAACACTCTTTACCCTCAATAGATGAGCTTAATAATGAGTTCAACTTGCAGTTTAGCATAAATAAACTAGACGAGATGCCTCTCAAACTAGCGGACTTCATAATAGGCCAACAACTAGATTTTTTTGGAGGATACTTAAATTGGACTTATAGTTTAATATATGGAAGTCCACAAAGCGGGATCGTCAATAAAGAAGCGTCTTTTCTGAATGAAAAAGAAAAAAAGCAACTGGTAAAAACAATGTATAAAATAACTGCTATTACTCGCCTTTCTCCAAGTATATACTTAGAAGAAAGCGAAAAAAAATATGAGTGGATAACTAAGTTATTGAAACAGTGGTTAGAATTAAAGCCTCAATTACTCTCTTTATCCCAAAAAATTAGAACTAACTGGGAAACAACACACGTAGAGTACGATCCAGAAAAAGAATTTTTTGGATAAAAAAGTGGGTTCTCTGGGATTTGAACCCAGGACCTTACCGGCTTCAGCGGTACGCTCTCCCACTGAGCTAAGAACCCGTTTATCCTTAGCAACCGATAAGTCTTTAAAAATGTTTTTCTATTCTATTTTCAATATCTCTCCTTTTTTTCCAGCACTAAGTTGTTTATACCCTCTGAAAAGCTTTACATATCCATTCTTTACTTCTATTTCGTCTCCAACTTTATACTTTTCAGTATCTTCATTCCATAAAGTAAGCTCTATTTTCCCTGTTTCATCCTCTAGAACTGCTACTGCTATTTTTCCTTCTCCTCCCATTCTAGAAAAAGTCTTCGTTGGTGTTTTTTCAATAATCTTCCCTTTAACATTCACTTTCTTTGTATTATTTTTCAAATTTTTTATTTCCATCCTACCTGTATAATGGTGAGAAAGTTATATAAAACTTACTAGTATATTTTTCTTTATGAAGCTTATACCTACTATTTTAAGTCATAGCAAAGAAGAATTCTACAAAAAGTATGACGAATTAGTTTATTTTTGTGAAGAAATCCAGATAGACTTTATGGATGGAAAGTTTGTGAATCAAATATCTGTTCAACTCAAAGATATACCTTTACTAGATAAAAGTCTGACGTTTGAAGCGCATTTAATGACTCTGAATCCGGAGGAGTACATAAATGAACTAGCTCAAAAAGGCTTTAAAAGAGTATTTTTTCACTTTGAAGCGTGCGAAAACCATTTAGAAGTTGCCAAGAAAATAAAAGAAAAAGGCATGAGTCCGGGCCTCGCTATTAACCCACAGACATCTTTAGAAAAAATAAGGGACTTATTAGAAGGATTTGATAGGATTTTGATTATGGGTGTAAATCCTGGAAAAGAAAATCAAGATTTTATAGTTTCTACTAAAGAAAAAATTGGTTATTTAAAAAATAAGATATTTGTTCAAGTTGATGGGGGAATAAATCCAGAAACTTTAAAATATGTAAAGAACGCTGATGCAATAAATATTGGCTCTTTTATAACAGGTGCAAATAATCCTCTAAAAGCCTTTGAAGAAATGGAAAAATTACTATGAATACAAACAATTTAAGAAAGGAAATTCTTGTAATGATACATCAAGCAAATAGCGGTCATCCTGGGGGCTCCTTAGGGATGGTCGATATAATAGCGTATTTATATTCTGATTTTTTAAATGTAGATCCTAAAAATCCTGATGATCCTAAAAGAGATTACTTAGTTTTAAGCAATGGTCATATATGTCCTGCTCTATATGCGGTTTTAGCTCAAAAAGGATTCTTTGATAAAAAAGAACTTGGAACCTTAAGAAAACTAGGAAGCAACCTCCAAGGACACCCTCATAGAACAGCTATTAAAGGAATAGAAACTACTAGTGGTCCTTTAGGAAGTGGACTAAGCCAAGCAAGTGGAATGGCTTTAGGACTCAAAAGAGATAGTAAACCAAACAAAGTAGTAGTTTTAACTAGTGATGGGGAGCACCAAGAAGGAAATCATTGGGAAGGAGTCATGTTTGCAGCAAAGTATGGTTTAGATAATTTAATACAAATAGTTGATAGAAACAAAATTCAGATAGATGGGAAAACAGAAGAAATAATGCCTTTAGATTCTTTGAAAAAAAAATATGTTGCTTTCAATTGGCATGTTCAAGAAATAAATGGACACAGCACTTGGCAAATAAAAAAGGCTTTAAAAAAAGCAGTAAAAGCAAAGGGTAAACCTTGTGTCATAATAGCAAAAACTATTCCTGGCAGAGGAGTTAGTTTTATGGAAAACAACTATGAGTGGCATGGAAAAGCACCAAATAAAGAAGAACTAGAAAAAGCTTTTGAGGAATTAAAATGAAAAGAGGCTTAAACACAGACAAATTATTGGTTTTTAGAGAAGGAAAAGAAGTAGTTATTTCTAAAGAAAAGTTTCTTGAAGAAAAGAAAGTTGAAGGTATAATAAGAATTCATAAAGATGAATTCAAGTATTATGAACAAAATGAAGAAATACTACATTTCAACTTACAATATTCAAATCACAAGCCTCAAAACACTTACTTAATCATGAAAATATTAAGAAGAGGAAGTTTTGATGGAAAAACAGAAGAGCTACCTTTACTAGAAGAAAGCTCTGCTATAAAATTCGACTGTATTTATGCAAAAGAAAGAGTGCCTTATGATAAGGTAGAACTTGAAAACACTCCTTTTACTTCGATTGAACAACTTAAGAAAACTATGATTAAAAGATATTCAAAAAGTATGCCCATGCTAAAACCTGAGGAAATAATTGATATGAAAATAGCAATGACTTTGCTTCAGAAAAAGGTTAAAAAAGCAACCCGACAAGGATTTGGACAAGGCCTTCTAGAGCTTGATGATAAAAATGTTTATGTTGTGACCGCGGATTTGGGAGGTAGTACAAATGTTGACGCTTTTAAAAAGAAGTATCCTGAAAGGTTTGTTCAAGTAGGAGTCGCAGAGCAAAACTTGGTAACAGTAGGATCAGGATTAGCGCATGTAGGAAAAATTCCTTTTGTCACAAGCTTTGCAGCTTTCAGCCCTGGAAGGAACTGGGAGCAAATAAGAACAACGATTTGTTATAATGACAGACCTGTAAAGATTTGCAGCACTCATAGCGGACTAGGAGTGGGGGAAGATGGTGCAACTCATCAAATGCTAGAAGATTTAGCTTTAATGAGGGCTTTGCCTAACATGATAGTTATTCAACCAGCAGATTACTTTGAAGCTAAAAAGGCAGTAAAACAAGTCGCTAAAGTAAATAGTCCTGTTTACCTTAGATTAAACAGGCAAAAAGTCGAAAGTATACCACAAAAAAGTTTTGAAATAGGCAAAGCTAACATACTAAAGGAAGGCAGTGATATAACTTTGATAGCTATAGGTCCTATGGTTGGGGAAGCTCTAAAAGCAGCTCAGCTATCTCAGAAAAGCGTGGAAGTAATAAATTGCCATACAATAAAACCTCTAGATGAAAAAACCATTCTAAAAAGCATAGAAAAAACAGGAAAAGTAATAACTATTGAAGACCATCAGATAACGGGAGGATTAGGAGGGGCTATAGCAGAATTATTAGCTCAAAAAAATCCTAAAAAAATGGTTATTATGGGGGTCAAAGACAAATTTGGAGAAAGCGGCTCTCATCAGGAGCTCTACGAAAAGCATGGCTTAACATACAAAGAAATTTTAAAACAAATAAAAAAATTAGTTTAAGTATAGTTCTATAGTTTCTTTTTCTTGGAAACCCTCTAATACATATTCATAATTAATTATTATTGAAGGTAACTCTTCTACTTCATAAAAATCATAGAAATAATTTATTTGAGGTGTAAAGCCAAAGTCCATAGCGATAACTATCAAGTTATGTTCTTCAACTAATTTATCTAACTCTGCTCCTTGTCTATTAGCTTCTTCTGGTTTGGAAGCATCAAAGAAAAACAAAGCTACATTTTCCTCGCTTTCACACTCCGCCATCATTTTCTTAAGCTCTGAGTAAAAAAGCACTTGATTAATATTATGTCTTTGTTTCAAAAAGGTATAACTTGGAGTATCAATTCTGCCTTCCAGTTCTAACTCTTCTAATTTAGCACCGCTTTCACCTATTTGCTTGCCTATAAACTCCAAATAGTTGAAATCACACAAGTCTTCACCAAAGTTCCTTGCAAAGTTAATTCTTTCTTGTATGCTTCTTAGCTCTAGGTTAACTGTTTCTATTTTTATTTGTAAATCACTGATAGTGCTTTCACTAAAACTCCAACCCGCAAAATACCCTAGTAAAAACATTAGGACTAAGCTAGTTAAAAAAATCGTTTTATATCTTTTCTTAATGTATTTTTTCATTTTTTGGTTCCCCAATCATATTTTTTCCCAGTTAGCTCCATAAACAATCCTTTCAATATAATGTAAACATAAATATAGCTATAAATAAAGATATATAAAAATAGCGCTAAAAATTTCCTTGTTTTATTCTTTTTAAAAAAGTCACTAGAGTAAAAAGTCTTAACAAAATAAACAAAAAATAAGGTCACAAACACAGTAAATATTATAGGTATTAAAAGCTGTGAATCAGTAGCCAGCAAAGCTGCGTATAATCCCTGCCATTCAAACCAGCTAATAAGACTTGGAGTGTTTATAAGTTTGAATAAAAACTCATACACTCCTCTAAAAATATTATATGCAAATATACTAACTGCTGTAAGTAGCACAATAATAGAAAACATATTTAGAGGAAACTCGTACAATCCAAAGAGGCCGTGCTTTTTGTTAAAATATATATCTTTGTGTTTAAAATGAGTCTGAAAGAAGCCTCTTGCCCATCTTATTCTTTGCTTAAAAAGCTGTCTCCAAGTATTTGGTGTTCGGGTAAAAACTAGGCTTTCATCAGAAAAATCCACTAAATGACCGCTCTTTCTTATCCTCACGCCTATTTCATAATCTTCTGTAAGGTTATTTTCATCGAAATAACCAAGTTTTTTAACTAAATCTGTTTTATATATACTAAGAACGCCTGGTGTGATGTGAAGAAGCCTAAGATTTGCTAGTAAGTTCCTGACTAAACCCACAATCATGTATTCTATAACTTGGGTTCTTTCAACTAAGTTTCTGTCTTCATTTTCTGGCTTGAGTTTAGAAATTACAGCTCCTACTTTTTCCTTATCTTTTCTATAAAACAAAGGCATAGCTTTTTTCAAAGATTTGCTTGAAACAACGCTGTCGGCATCCACTATGGAGAAATATTCTGTCTTGATTTGTTTTAACCCTTTATTTACTGCTGCAGCCTTACCTCTGTTCTTTTTTAATGATAAAAGCTTTACTTGACCATACTCTTTAACAATGCCGCAAGTATTATCTTTAGACGCATCATCCACCACTAACAACTCAAGTACTCCTGGATAGTCTAGCTTAAGACAACTTTCAATAGTTCTTCTTATACCTTCTTCCTCGTTGTAAGCAGGAATAAGTATTGTTATTGAAGGATATTTTGACAGCTTTGGAAGTTTTCTTTCAATATTAAACATAGTTAAAACCCAAAAACTAATTATGTATACTCCAAAAAATACTATGATTGTAACAAGTTGGTTAATCATTTTTCAACCTCGAAAGTTCTGTTTTCAACTTACCAGGACTTATACTACTAGTTTTACTACTAAGATTGCCAAAATAAACTTCTCCATGTCCGGTGACATTATACTTCTCCATCAAAAAATTCACTGTTGGATCATCATAAAAGTTTATATCAAAAGTATAAAGAAGAACTTGGTCTTGATTAGTTCTCTGAAACTGCTGCAGGATTAGGTGGGTGGGGTTAAAACCAAAAATATCTCCATCTATGAAATACAGAATATAAAACAAAGAATCTTCCTCGCAGATACTGTTTCTTGTCAAAGCCTTATTAAGATTTTCTGATTGTATAAGAGCATATTCTTTTTTTCTTATCTCGTGATTGAAAAGGTTTCTATTAAGCATATTTATGCCATAAATATTCAAATCTTTAGACCAATCATCTATTACTTCAAATTCATCTAAAATGATTTGTTTACTGGCCTCGCAATCAAGCAAGCCGAGTGCCTCAAAAAAGCTAGAACTGCTCAAAAAAGCCTCGTGTCTTATTTTTTGCTCATTAAGCTGCTCGTCTAAGCTAATCATTCTTTGTTGATCAAGTACATTAGTTGCGAAAAGAGTTAGTAAGTAAACTATCATGACAACCATTGCTGCTTCCAGAAAAATGTATTTTCTTTCTTTTTGCCCTATCATAAAGCCTCATAAATGTTCTTTTTGTAACAAGAAAAAGCTTCGTCAGTTTATTAAGTTTTTTCTCTTTGAAATTCACAATATATATAAACAGTTTTGAAATTCACTCTTACGATTATGAAAAAACAGATAAGGACCCTATTAAACAAAGAGGATTTTTTTGAAAAAAAATTAATTTCTGCTCAAAAAAAGGCAGAGGAAATAAAAAGAAACGCTCCGCAAGAAGCGTCAAACCAAGTAAGACTTCTCAGAGAAGAACATAAAAAAATTATCAAAGGCCAAATAAAAGAAATAAATGTTCAAACCCGAAAAGAGTTAGATGACTTAGATGAAGAGCTTATTTTCAGAAAAAACAACCTTAAGGCCAGATTCAAAAACAAGCAAAGCATAGCAAAACGATTTGTCAAAGATTTTTTAGAGGGTTTATGAGGAAAAAAAGTGTTTACAGAAAAACTATCAAAAATATTCATCCTTGGAAATAACGCATACAAAAAGCAAACTATAACTCGATTACAAGAATTAGGAGTTATGCACATACAAAAAGCTCAAGAATTTGAAAAATTTGAAGAAGATTCTAGCTTAGCAGGAGTTGATCAGATAAGTTTGCTTTTGCTAAAATTATCATTTATATTAGAACAAGCAAACATAAAAAAAGAAT
>SKIS01000004.1 GCA_007116295.1 Candidatus Woesearchaeota archaeon
TATTGCATGAGCTGGCTAAAATTTTTGTTTCCAAAACTTCAAAGTAAAAAACAAGTAAGCTTAGTTTTTTTATTTGTTTTCACCTTACTAATCGCTCTTAGTTTTTATGGTTATTTGAACATAAATTTTTTTGTAAACGAAGACATGGTTATAAGGATAGAGCCTAGTTATGTCTCTTTTGATGAAAAAAATAATGCTACAGCTCAAGTTCAAATAGATTTGACTGTTAACAATCATTGGCTTTGCTCAAATGAGTGCGAAGTAAAGTTTTATGATGTGAGTAATGATAATGTTTTGTACACGGAGCTTATACAAGTCCCTAGTTTTTATCAGCAAAGCTATTTTTTTAACTTAACTCCTAGTGGAATGGCCGGACAAGATGTTTATAATTTTGAAACTACATGCATAAATATAGAAACTCCTTTTTGTCAGGCTAGAACTTTACCTGTGACAAGAAAAAATTTGATTACTGTAAATTATGACTTAACAGATGAGCAAGAGATACAAAGAAATGTTTTTTTAGAGTCATTAGAATCTTATAAAGAGGTTTTAAGATTAGGCTTTTGGGAGTTGGAAAAATCCCACAAAGCGACTTCTGTTTACTCCTTTGATTTTAGCTCTTATTTTGGTTTTATAGATTATTATTTAGATGAGTTTGAGCTCAAAGAGAGTATTTTTAGTCTTAGAAAAGATGAATATTCTAGCTACGTTTTTAACTCCGAAGAGTTAGAAAACGAACTTGAAAATATGAAAGACATATACACCACGTCTGTTTTGATAACCGAGCCCATTCTTAACTATCCTTCTTTACATAACGAGTTAATAGATACTCTATTTGTTTCCAACAGCGTTTATACTACTTCTAATCTAATTGGTTATGATGCTACAAATTATGTGGCTAATGCAGTTAGTGCAAACTCCTTGCTTAATGAAAGAGATGCTTATAACTATAATTTTTTGTTAGAACTACAAGAAGATCTAAACAATTATTCATTTTCTCAATATATTAATTTGACCAACGATCCTAACTTAACATCTTTTGTTGATTTTTTAAGTTTAACTCAAAGAAACCTGTTAAATCAGACTCAAACAAGTTATTTTAATGAATCACTAGAGTTAAACGAAGCTAGGTGCGAACTTATTTTAAACAGTAACCTTTCCCACCCTTATATTAACCAGACAATTTCTCTTAGCAATAAACTTCATTATTTAGAATCATTGAATTATACTTCTTCATGGAAAGAGAGATATGAGAATTTTTTAATAAATGAAATTCAGATTAATAATTTGACTAGACAAGAATATGAAGAGGTCAATGTTGATTATAATGATGTCATCCTAACTCCTTTACTCCAAGATTATCAAGCTAGTTGCTCTAGCATAAACGAAGATTTAGTTTTAACACAGTCAAAGGTTGATTTAGATATTGTTAGTGTTGATAAGAGAAATTATGAAATAGTTCACCCAGAGCCTATTTGTTGCGCTTTCGGAGCGTGTGATAAGTGTTATAGTAACCAAAGAAGACCTCTTATTTTAGTTCATGGACATGCTTTTAGTAGAGAAAGCACTCCTGATTATAGCACAGACGTTTTTAATGACTTAATTTTTCATCTAAACAGCGAGGAGCTATATATTTCAGGAGGATTAGTTAGTCAACGACCTTTAGGAACATTTATTCAAAGAGATCTTGGCAAAAGCCCCTTACCATTTGTTTTTAAAACAACGTATTATTATACTTCTTTTTGGCAAGAATTTGATTACATCATAAGTATTTCCAAGTCTGAAAACATAGACACTTATAGTGAAAGATTAGATGAAATAGTTCAAGAAGTCAAATATGCTACTGGAAGTGAGAAAGTCGATATAGTAGCACATAGCATGGGAGGATTGGTTTCAAGAAATTATTTGAGATTGTACGGAGAAGATAGCGTTGAAAACCTCATATTAGTTGGAGCTCCAAACAAAGGCATAACAGATAGAGTTTATAGTCTTTGCACACTTTTTGGTGTGAATAAAGAGTGTCAGGATATGTATAAAGAGAGTTCTTTTATCGCTACTTTAAATGAAGATCCACCACCAAGTATAAACGTTGTAAATATTATTGGAGAAGGATGTGATATGGGTAGAGATCCAAAAGGAGATGGAGTTGTAACAGTTGAAAATGCAGAACTAGATTTTGCAACAAATTACTATTTTGAAGGAATATGCGAGCCAAGATTAACCTTGCATTCCGCTATGTTAAAGCCTAGTAAATATCCTGAGATATATTCTGTTATAAAAAAAGAGCTTGGCTTAATTTAAGACTTTTAAACCTAGCAATACTTTTGCATCATTTATCTTGAAAGACTGTTCTCCACCTTCTTTTATATTTTTAGCTTGAACAGCGTTCATAATTTCTTCTTTGCTTTCTTTTATTGCTTGTAAAATTAATTCGTCATTTGTTTGGAGATGCAACTCTATAGTATTTTTTATTGTTAAGTCATTGTTTTTTCTTAACTGATTTATTCTTCTTATAAGTTCTCTTGTAATCCCTTCTTTTTTGAGTTCTTCATCTATTTGAGTGTTTAGCTCTACTTCTATGTCTTCTCCTTTTTCGAAAGTTATTTCTTTTAAGTTAACCTCATCTAATATTAGATCAGAGTATTCTTTTTCTAAGCTAACACCCTTTATTTTTGCACTTCTAAGCGCCTGCCTTACCGGTATCCCTGCTTTTTCTCTCGCATCCAATAATTTGCTTGAAATAAGTCTTGTAAGATCCATTTTTTCATGTAGAGAAACATCTATTCTTTTAGTTTCCATAGCTGGCCAATCTTGTAAATGAACTGACTCTCCTTTTAGGTCCATATATATTGCTTCGCTTATGAAAGGAGTGAATGGAGCCATAATTTTGCTTAGTTGACAAAGAGTTGTTGTAAGTGTGCTTATTGCGTGAGAATCTCCTTCTTTTAATCTTTCTCGGCTTCTTCTAACATGCCATTGGCTTAGATCTAATACGAAGTCTTGTATTGGCCTAGTCGCTGTTTGCAGTTTGTAAGAGTCCATGTTTTGAGTTACTTCTTGTTTTAAGACTTCTAGTTTGCTAAGAATCCATTTGTCTAGTACATGATTTGAATTTTCTTCTTTTACTTTTTTGCACATAGAATGGAATTTTTTTATGTTCCAAACCGTGTTTATTAATTTGTTATAAACTTCTCTTACTCCTTCTTCACTGAATCGAAGATTTTTTGCTTCTACAACCGGACTTGAAAGTAAGTAGTATCTAACAGCATCAGCACCATATTCTTCTAATATGTAGTTTGGATCAGGGTAGTTTTTTAGCCTTTTACTCATTTTTTTCCCATCTTCAGCTAAAACTATTCCATTTACTATTACAT
The DNA here is from genome assembly GCA_007116295.1 of Candidatus Woesearchaeota archaeon. GTDB lineage: Archaea > Nanobdellota > Nanobdellia > Woesearchaeales > 21-14-0-10-32-9 > SKIS01. Next base: position 3,375 of record SKIS01000004.1, read on the forward strand.
TTTTGAAGGCAGGATTGCTTCCTCCAGGTATAGAGTTATGTTTTGTAAGAGCAGTTGCTAATACGTGTAAGGTGTAAAACCATCCTCTTGTTTGATCTTGACCTTCTGCTATAAAGTTTGCAGGAAAGCCTTTTTCTAATAACTCTTTGTTTTCAAAAGGATAATGATGTTGAGCGTAAGGCATACTACCACTTTCAAACCAACAATCTAGAACTTCAGGTATTTTTTTGTATTTCTTATTATTTTTAGTTATAACTATGTCATCCAAGTATTCTTTGTGTAAGTCACGAATTTTTTTTCCAGACAACTCCTCTAATTCTTTTATGCTTCCAACACATATTAAGTCACCATCTTCTGCTTGCCATATAGGCATAGGTGTTCCCCAATACCTGCTTCTGCTAATAGCCCAATCTTTAGAATTTTCAAGCCATTTTCCAAATCTTCCTTCTTTTATGTGGCTTGGCTCCCAATTTATTTTTTGGTTGTTTTGAAGCATTTCTTTTTTTATTTTTGTAACTTCAACGAACCAAGAATCCGCAGCATAATTTAGGAGTGGCGTGTCGCATCTCCAACAATGAGGATAGCTATGAGAGTATTTTTTCTTTGAAAATAGTCCATCATTGTAATGGAGCCATTTTATTATTTCTATATCTGTTTTTTGAGGATTTTCTTTGGGTTTTACTTTCAACCCTTCGAAATCAGTTATTTCTTTCGTGAACCTTCCACTCATATCAACGTGTTGTATCCAACCAGTTTCGTGTTTTCTTCCAAGTTCATAGTCATCTTCTCCAAATGCAGGAGCTATATGAACTACTCCTGTACCATCTTGATCATCTACAAAGTTTGCTAGCACTACTTTGAAGCTATTTTTATTTTCTTTAAAATAAGGAAATAAAGGAACGTATTCTTTATTTTCTAGCTCTTTTCCTTTGAATTCTTGCACTATTGTTCCTTCAACTTGTTGTTTTTGGTTTTTGGCCAAAATATAGAATTTTCCTTCTTTTTCTATTTTAACATAAGTTATCTTAGGATTTACAGCTAGTAAAACATTTCCAGGAAGCGTCCAAGGAGTCGTGGTCCATGCTAAAAAATAAGTATCTTTTTGATCTTTTACTTTAAATTGTGCAGTTACACTTATATCCTTTATGTCTTTGTATCCTTGAGTTACTTCAAAGTTTGATAGCGTTGTTTCACATCTAGGACAGATATGCATAGATTTTTTTCCTTGATAAATCAAACCATTATTGTAAAGCTCTTTAAAAACCCACCATATAGACTCCATAAACTCAGGGTTCATAGTTTTGTAGTCATTTTCCATATCAACCCATCTTCCAAGCCTGGTTATGGTTCTTTTCCATTCTTTTGCATACTTCAAAACAGAGCTTCTACATGCATCATTGAAGTTTTTTACCCCGTAGTCTTCTATATCTTTTTTGCTTCTAAGATCTAAATCTTGCTCTATTATGTTTTCTACAGGCAAGCCATGACAATCCCAACCCCATTTTCTCTCTACTTTATAGCCTTTCATAGTCCAATATCTTGGGACAGCATCTTTCATACAACTAGAAACTAGGTGGCCATAATGAGGTAGACCTGTAGCAAAAGGAGGCCCGTCATAGAATGTAAAAATCTTATTTTTGTTTTTTAGAGATTTTTCAAATACTTTATTTTTTTCCCAGAGACTTATTATATCTAATTCTTGTTTTACTATTTCTTTCATTTTAACATAAAAAAGATTGAGAGTGTTTTATAAAAAACTTACGAAAAAAAAGAAAAAAATGTGAAGGAATTAGTTCCTTCAGTTTTCAACACTAGAGTAAATTTCTCCTTCTAATGTCTTAACAAATTGTTCAGCTGTATCTTGAACGTTTCTATGCGTTATGATGAATTGAACTCTTTCTTTTCCACCAGCATTTTCTAAATGTTCCTTATCAGCTGATTCAAATGCACAAGTGAATGTTCTTTGAGAGTTAGGATTTATAGTCCAATTCCCTATATCAGATGCGTTAAAGTTTGTACATTGAACGTTTTGATTTATAGACGTACTATAAGTGAAGTTCATAAAAACCACTCCGTCACTTAAACCATTTCTTGCTGAAAAACTAGCGTTATCCGCTCTCAATATAAATTGGTTTGCATCACAAGTTAATGGACTTCCCATTATACATCTATCGCTGACGAATCTACTCGGGTCTAAAACACCAAAGTATGCTAAAGCACTTATCATAACTAGTATAACAAGAAAAGCCCAACCATACGTAGTTAAGAATTCAAGTGCTGCTTGTCCTTTTTTTCTATTCATTTTAATTATCCACCTCAAATATTATTTGAATTACTATATATCCTTTTTGGGAGAATATTTATTTTAATAAGCCCTTAAGTCCTATTTAAATGTTTCGGAGAAATAAAAAGATTACTCGACACTAGCGTATATCTCTCCATTAATAGATTTTTCGAATTGACCAGTTGTATCTCTTAAAGTCCTGTAAGTCATAGAAAAAGTTATTCTTTCCTTACCACCTGCATTAGCTAGATGATTTGTATCATCAGATTCAAAGTCACAAGTTAAAATTTTTGTAGAATCTCTGTTTATAGTCCAATTACCTTCATAACCCGGATCTGTGTCATCAAAATTAGTGCAAGTAACATCTTGACTTATAGAACTAGAATAAGTTATTCCTGTTATTAGTATGCCATCATTCAGACCATTTCTAACTAAAAAAGTCGCACCTGAATCTCTTAAAACGAATTGATTAGTATCACAAGTTAGAGGACTTCCCATAATACACCTGTCCCCAACAAATCTACTAGGATCTAAAACACCAAAATAGCTAAGCGCGCTTATCATAACTAGTATAACAAGAAAAGCCCAACCATACGTAGTTAAAAACTCTAATGCTGCTTGCCCTCTTTTTATTTTTTTACTCATTTTAAATAAGTTTATCAAAATGTTAGTATATAAAGGTTTTTATTTTTGACTCAAAACTTTTATAATAAGAAACCTCTTCCCAAGGCTTTATGGATCAGGAAAGAGCAAATTTTATAGTAAAAGAAGATATCAAAGAAGTTCTAGGACAAAGCGAAGTAAAAAGGCAACTTAAAAGCGCAGTTATTATGAAGCGTCACACAATAATCGTTGGCCCTCCAGGAATAGGTAAAACTACTATAGTTAAGTCTTTAACAAAGATACTGCCAAAAATCAAAGACGAAGAAGGGAAATTAGTAGATGCGCCGTTTATAAGAGTTCAAGGAAGCCCTGATTTAACAGCAGAAGATCTGCTAGGAGACATAGATCCTGTTAAGGCTTTAAAGCACGGCTCCACATCTCAAGAAGCGTTTAATCCTGGAAAAATTTTCAAAGCAGATAAAGGAATACTATTTTTTGATGAAGTAAACAGGTGTAGTGAGAAGCTTCAAAACGCATTGCTTCAAGTTTTAGAAGAAAAAATAGTTACTATAGGAAGCTACGATATAGATTTTGACGCAGACATATTAGTTATAGCCACTATGAACCCTGAAGAGAGCAGCACAGAGCCTTTAAGCGACGTTTTTTTAGACAGATTCGATGTTATTTACATGGATGCACCTAAAAAATTAGAAACAGAAGTTCAAATAGTGAAGTCTAAAGGTCAAAAATTAGTAGATTTCCCGGAAGATTTGTTGGTGACAACCATTAATTTTATCAGAACGTTAAGAAAATCTAAGGATTTGGAAAAACATCCTAGTGTGAGAGCAACACTAGGTATTTATGAGCGAGCTCAAAGCAACGCTTATCTTTCAGCTAAGAAAGAGGTGGAGCTACAAGAAATTAAAGAAGCCATGATTAATGTTTTAAGCCACAGAATAAGGTTGAAGCCAAGTATCAGGTATACTAAGACTTCAAAAGATTTCTTGAGTGAGAAATTTGATGAATTTTTTAGTGATGATACTTCTTTAGCCGGAGGTTATCCCTAGCAAAGGTTCATCTGATGACCAGGCAGGAGATGGCCAAACAACTGTTTCTAAAGTAGATGACGATGACGTTGATGAACTTAGTGGAAAGCTCAGCAAAGATAACCGTGATGATAAATTAATGCACACAATAATAGATGTTGATTCTGAAAAATTAGATAAATCAAAAGTCTTAACAGACGCTATTAATAACAATGTTAGCAGTTTCACCCCAGATTTTTCGTTTAAACAATTGGTTAATGACTATAAAACCGCTAAGAATTTGTATGGAGAGACAATGATTCGAGAACTCACCGGTTACGATTCTGGCTTTGTTGGAAAAAACATACATATACCTGAGTTTCAAAGAGAGATAAAAAGTAAAATTGAGCAAAATATTGAGAACCTGAAAAAAGAAGGTCTTTTAGATAAGCAAGGTTTTATTAGTGACCAAGGATATAAATTTGCAGCTTTAAGCATGCTTCAAGAGCTTGATTCTCTTGAAGGCCAAGGCATGGGTGAAAAATATAATAAAAAATTAGA
>SKIS01000047.1 GCA_007116295.1 Candidatus Woesearchaeota archaeon
ACCTTAGCAGAAAGGCAACAAAAACTTAACAAACACATGAGGACATTAGCCATGCTCGCTGATAAACACAATCTATGCGTATTTGTAACAAATCAAGTTATGGCCAAACCCGATCAATTTTTTGGAGACCCGACTCAAGCAATAGGAGGAAACATTGTGGGGCACAACAGCACGTTTAGAATTTATCTAAGAAGAGGTAAAAAAAACACTCGTGTTGCTAAACTAGTAGATAGTCCGAATCTTCCAGATGGAGAATGCGTATTTAACATAACAGAAAGTCGCATAGAAGATGCTTAGAAAAAACTTTTTAAACTAATAAAGAATTAAGCAAAACTAGTGATTAAAACAAATGTATGAAAAAAGAAATAGTCCTCCTATAAAAGAAGGAGATGAAGTCAACGTAAGAATTGAGTCAATAGGAGATAAAGGAGACGGAGTTGCAAGAGTATCAGGTTTCGTAATATTTGTTCCAGATGTTAAAGTCGGAGAAAATGTACGAGTTAAGGTTAAAAAAGTTCTTAGCAGCGTCTCTTTCGGAGAAGTAATAGGCAGACACGAAGCTCCCGCAGCAAAAGATGCCAAAATGGACACTGCTAAAGAAGCCAAGCCTGAAGAAGAACTAGTTATAGATGAATCAAAGATGACTGAAGACTTCGGAGAAGATTTAAAAGAATAAGTTTATATATTTGAAAAGTAGACTTTGTTTAAATATGTCAAAGAAATCTCATGCAGCACTAGAATTTTTAACCACATACGGATGGGCATTCATAGTTATTTTGACTATGATTGGAGCAGTAAGTTACTTTGGGGGTTTAAATCCTTCTGGTTTTGTTCAAGGTAGCTGCGTCGTTGGTAGTCCTTTTGCTTGCGATTCTAACCAATTCGTAGTCGGGTCAAAAGGTTTTGTAGTTCAAGTAGTTAACGGCCAACAGGCAACCATAGTAAGTAATTTACAATACTTTTATGACGAAGACTGGCATCAATGCGGCCAATTTAGGGCATCTACTGTACAACCAAGTTCTGAACTGATACTTCCGTGTATATTCGCGCCAGGGCATGAAAGCTTTTCACGTTCAAACACAAACTTCAAATTTACATCTACTTCACCGTCTGATTCGGATGGTACATTTAGCAGAACCATACAGGGAACTTTGAGATCTACAAGAATAGAACAAACACATCCTTCCTCAATAGAAATGTTAGGCTTTGTTAGTGCTTCTCCTGAACTAGCAGGAGCTACGGCGATTGCTTATCACGATGGTTACGCGTATGTGGCAAATTGGAATGGAGCCTCCTTTGCAATAGTAGACGTTTCTGATCCTAACAACGTAGAGATAGTTGGTTATGAACAAAATAGTAGCTTAATGGCAGGTATGCATTCTGTTAAAGTAGATGATTCTGGCATTCTCTACACAGCAGGTTCTAATTCTAGGAGAATAAGCTCGTACGACGTTTCTGATCCTTCAAATCCTGTACTTTTAGATAGTTTTTATAGAGTAGACATAAGGCCTTTAGATATGCAAATAGTTGGGACGACTATGTACGTTACAGGCTACGTTAACCACTTCATATTAATATTAGACATATCTGATCCTTCAAACATACAAGAACTAGGATACTTATCAGACTCTGCAAGTATGAACGGAGCTACAGATATAAGAGTTGTAGGAGATCATGCGCTAATTGCAGCAAGAGGAGTTAGCAATCCTTCAACGTCTTCAGGAAGGCTGGCAGTACTTGACGTTTCTGATCCTTCAGACATAATAGTAGAAGACGTGTATCTTAACCACAGCATATTTAACTGGACCTGGAGCTTGGACGTCGCAGGCGACTATGCATACGTTGTCGCAGCAAGATCTGGCTCTTTAGTGACATTTGACATATCTGATCTTCCAAACATAGAAATGGTCCATGTAGATCAAGGAAATTTAGTGCATCCAAGACACGTAATGGTGGGAGGAAACAAATTATATGTTGCAGATTTAAACGACGCTTCCATAAAAATATATGATGTCTCAAATCCTGCTCAGCCAAGTTATCAAGGAGACTACCACAGACCTGGCTTCATAAACTCTGCTAGGTACATAGATATAAATTACCCTTATCTTTATTTAGCTTCTATGAGTAACACTGTATCTGTGTTTGACATATCTTAAACTTCTTCAACAAAATTTATAAAACAAACCAGCATTCTAAATAGCATAACCGACCTTACAACGTGTTTTGTTGTGAGATTGCCACGTGAGGTAATAAACATTCGTGGTCTAATTTCTAAAAGGTCGTTTGTTATGGAGGAAAACAAATGAGCGAAGAAAATTTATTAGTGTCAAACGACGAATACCTAAAAAGCGGTGTGCATATAGGAACCAAGTTCAAAACAGCACATATGAAGAGTTTTATTTACAAAACAAGACCTGACGGTTTAAGCGTATTGAATGTTCAAGCAATCGATGAAAGAATCAGAGTTGCTGCAAACATGCTTTCAAACTATAAACCTCAAGACATCCTAATAGTATGTAGAAGAGAAAACGGTTGGAAATCTGTTAAAAAATTTGCAGAAGTCACAGGCACAAAGTTTTTTGCAGGAAGATACCCTCCGGGAATTTTAACCAATCCTGCTCTAAAAGACTTCATGGAAGTAAAAATAATACTAGTTGTTGACGTTTGGCCAGACAGAAACGCTGTTCAAGACGCACTAAAAATAGGAATACCAATTATAGGGATTTGCGACACAAACAACCAATCAAACAACTTAGACTTAGTTATTCCTGGAAATAATAAAGGAAAGAAAAGCTTAGGATTAATATTTTACTTATTAGCCAAACTTTACCTTGTTAATAGAGGAATTGTTAAAGAAAAAGAATTTGCTCATTCATTAGAAGACTTTTCTGATGAATAATCTTTTTTTATTTCTTCTAATCCATGATCTTTAATTTGGAAAAACACATTCTTTCCTCCGGGTAAAGATCTGTGTTTTCTTAAAGTAGCTTTGTAGCTCCCATTATTTTTTTGGAGCTCAATTAAGCACTTACTACCATATCTCAAAATATCTCCTCCGACCATATTAATTTTGTCTTTATCTTCGAAGTCTTGATAAACCTGGTTAGTGATTAATACAGGGATTTTGTTTTTTCGTGCTATTTGAATAAGACTTGCTAATTGTACGCCTAGTTCTCTATTGACTTTGTACACGTCTTTAGATTTACCGAGCTCCAACCTATAAAGCATAGCTATGCTGTCTACTATCACTAAACCAATTTTTTCATTAATTAATTTTTTTAGCTTCTCAAACACTTTACTTTGCTCATTGAAATCAGTTGGTTTAAGAACAATAATATTATCTAAAACTTTCTTGTAATCATCAGTTAATTGCTTTAATCTATTAACAGACAAACTTCCTTCTGTATCTATATAAATTATTTTTTTGTCGTAATGCTTAGCTAAACAAATCATACATAAATTTGATTTTCCAGAGCCTGCAGGGCCATAAATAGTTGTAACTACATCGTTTTCATAGCCTCCTTCTAAAAGCCAATCTAAAATGTCTGATCCAGTGGTTATTTTATTTTTCATTTTTGAGAAGGCACACTCTCAAAAAGAGAATTTATGCCTTTGCCTAATTTTTTTGTATCTGCAGCGTAAGAGTGATATTTGGCGTTTATAGCCCAATGCATACTTTCTTTGGTGTTTACAAAAAACACAGTTGTTGAATTAGTAACGTAAACCTTCCAATCTTTAAGAAGACTAGCCACGTTTTTTTGGGTGTTATAAGTTACAATAGTGCTTCCTTGTTTATCAGATGGGGAAAGTTCTTCTTTTATTTCATAAACTCTTTTTGAGTCGTTTTTAACCAAAACTATTTCTTTTCCCAAATCTTCTAATCCAACAACTCCTTTTTGCATCATGCTTTTATATTTCACAAAAGCCCAAGTCCATTCTTTTAAGTCGCTCATTTTTTCTTAATTGTGTAAACATAAGGTATTAAAAAAGCTATCCCAAAAAAACTCGCCAGAGTGATTGGATTAGGCAGATTTTGAGCGTTCAAATAAACATAAACTCCGAAAAAGTTTATCAAAGCACCTATTATAACAATCGAAAGTAAAGATATGTGGTGATGATCGCTTAAATCATCTAATTCTCTAAGTGATAAAGCAATAAAACCTCCTAAGACTAAGCCAACAAGAAGTATTATAGAATAAGAAACAAATACGTTGTTAAGAAACATTATAGGTGAGACGTAATAACTAAAAAATCCCATAAATACCATCAGTGCCGCGGTTACCAAATAAAAAGCTGCTTTTTTTAACATAAAATCACAGAGGCGTTTTTATATTTAAACTTTGTCTAATCTAAAGCAGGTAAACCTTTAAGAATAATCAAAGATTTCTCTTTTTAATGCTTAAAGATGTAAGAGTAAAAGGAGCAAGAGAACATAATCTAAAAAACATAGATGTAAAAATTCCTAGGAATAAATTGACTGTCATAACAGGACTTAGCGGTAGTGGAAAAAGCTCTTTGGCATTTGATACAATTTATGCAGAAGGCCAAAGAAGATATGTGGAAAGTCTCAGTGCTTATGCAAGACAGTTTTTAGGTTTAATGAACAAACCAGATATAGATTCTATAGAGGGACTCAGCCCCGCGATTAGTATAGAGCAAAAAACAACTAGTAAAAACCCTAGAAGCACTGTCGGTACAGTAACAGAAATTTATGATTACCTAAGACTATTATTTGCAAGGATAGGTGTGGCTCATTGTCCTAAGTGTGACGAAAAGATTAAACCTCAAACAGCAGAAAATATAGTTACGCAGCTCTTAAGCGAAGAAAAAGAAATAATCATCTTAGCCCCTTTAGTTAGAGGTCTCAAAGGGACGTATGAAAAACTTTTGGATGACGTAAAAAAAGAAGGATATGCAAGAATAAGGATTGATGGAAAGATTAAGAGAGTTGATGAGCTAGAAAGTCTCAATCTCCAAAGATACGAAAAACATTGGATAGAAGTAGTAATAGATAAAGTAAACACGACCATAGAAAATAAATCAAGACTTACAGAAGCAGTAGAACATGCTCTAACTAAAGGAGAAGGAACTCTAATAATAATAGATACAAACACTCCTGAGTCTTTCAAAGAAATTGAAAGAAGCAAATACGAAACAGTTTATAGCTCGTTTGGTGCATGTCCTAATCATCCAGAAATAGTTTTTGAATCCTTAGAACCTCGAATGTTTAGCTTCAACAGTCCCTTTGGGGCATGTCATAAATGTCACGGAATCGGCGAAACACTAGAGCCAGATCCTGATTTGCTTGTTCCGGATAAATCTAAATCAGTTATTAACGGAGCGATAAAAAGCTATAAGCGCTTTGATTTGAAATTTAGAGCCAGACAAATAGAAGTCGTGGGTAAAGAATATGGATTTGATATATTCACTCCGATAGAGGAATTCACACAAGAGCAACTAGACGTGCTTTTTTACGGTAACGATACTCCTCTAAAAGGAAGATGGAATAGAAAAGCCAAAATGCACATGGACGAAGGATTCGAAGGAATAGTTGCACAGACTATGAGGCTCTACAAAGAAACAGATAGCTCTTCAAGAAAATCATTTTATGAATCATTTATGCAATCAAAGCCCTGCAGCGAGTGCCAAGGCAAAAGACTCAGAGAAAAAATTCTTAGTGTAAAGATAAATGAAAACTCCATAATAGACGTAACAGATATGAGCATAGAAAAAGCCAAAAAGTTCTTCGAAAGCCTTCCAGAAAATCTTTCTGAGAAAGAAAAATTTGTAGCTAAACAAGTACTAAAAGAAATTAATGACAGGCTACTATTTTTGTATAACGTAGGATTAGATTACTTAACTTTGTCAAGGACAGCGAGAACACTTTCAGGAGGAGAAGCGCAAAGAATTAGGCTGGCAACTCAAATAGGCGCTAATTTAATGGGTGTATTATACATACTGGATGAGCCAAGTATAGGTCTTCACCAAAGAGATAACGAGAAACTAATTAGCACTTTGCACAGGCTAAGAGATTTAGGTAATACCTTAATAGTTGTTGAACACGATGAAGAAACTATGCTTCAAGCAGATCATTTAATAGATATGGGTCCTGGAGCAGGAGAGCACGGAGGAAACATAGTAACAAGCGGAACGCCTAAAGAGGTCGCAGAAAACCAAAACTCTATCACAGGGAAATATCTAAGTGGAAAACTCAAAATAAATTCTCCTAAAAAATACAGATCTCCAAAAGGAGAAATAGTGTTAAAAGGAGCTCAAGAAAACAACTTAAAAAACATAGATGTAAGTTTCCCAACAAATGTTCTTTGCTCTATAACAGGGGTTAGTGGCAGTGGAAAAAGCACTTTGTTAACAACAACGCTCATACCCTCTCTTCAAAAAGAATTTGGTGGAAAAAATATGAGGATGGGAAAACATGAAAGTCTTCAAATAAAAGGAGATGTTAAAGGAGTAATAGTTATAGATCAGGAACCAATAGGAAAAACGCCTAGAAGTAACCCTGCTACCTATACAAAGCTCTTTGACCATATAAGAACCTTGTTTTCTCAAACAAAACAAGCTAAAGAAAAAGGGTATAAGCCAGGCAGATTCAGTTTTAATGTTAAAGGAGGAAGGTGTGAAACCTGTCAAGGAGATGGCCAAATAAAAATAGATATGAACTTTTTACCAGATGTCTTCGTTAAATGTGACGATTGCGGGGGAAAAAGATATAATTCAGAAACCCTGAAAATAACTTACAAAGGAAAAAATATAGCTGACGTTTTAGATATGAGTGTTGAGCAAGCACTAAGTTTCTTTGAAAATCACATCGCTATGAAACGAAAGCTTCAAACATTATTTGATGTGGGTCTTGGCTATATAAAACTAGGACAAAGCTCTACAACTCTTTCAGGAGGAGAAAGCCAAAGAATAAAGTTAACAAGAGAACTTGCCAAGGTTAAGAAAGGAAACACAGTTTATTTATTAGATGAACCAACTACTGGTCTCCATTTTGAAGATATAAGAAAACTGATAGGCGTGTTAAACAAGCTAGTTCAAAAAGGAAACACCATATATGTAATAGAGCATAATTTAGACATAATAAAAAGCTCAGATTACGTGATAGATCTAGGCCCTGAAGGTGGAGAAAAAGGAGGAAGAGTGATAGCCAGAGGCACACCTAAAGAAGTCGCGGAAAACAAAGACTCTATTACTGGAAAATTCCTAAAGAAGCTGATTTAACAAAATGAAATCGTTCCCAAAAAAACCAGGTGTTTATTTGTTTAAAGATGAAAATAATAAGATAATATACGTTGGGAAAGCAAATAATCTTAATAATAGAATAAAAAGTTATTTCTCCAAAAAACATGCCAGTCCAAAAACTAAAGTTCTTTCTTTAAACATAAAAGAAGTGGATTTCTTCATAACAAATAACGAAGTAGAAGCTTTACTTTTGGAAAATAAACTCATAAAAAAGCACAGTCCAAAATACAATATCAATCTAAAAGATGACAAGACTTACGCATACATAAAAGTAACAGATGAAAAGCTTCCTAGAATAATTTCTTCTAGGAGAGTAACCCGAAAAGGAAAGTTTTTTGGGCCATACCCTGATGGTTATGCACGAGCACTAACAATAAAGCTATTGAATAACTATTTTCAGCTTTGTAGAAAAAGTTGCTTTTCAAGCAAATCTTCACTCAACTACCAAATCGGACTTTGTAGAGGGGCTTGCATGGGCAAAGAATCTGCTGAAGAATACAACAAAAGAGTTTCCCAAGCCATAAAAGTGCTTAAAGGCAACGTTTTAGATTTAGAAAAAAACATTCAAAATAACCTAAAAAAATACTCTGACGAAAAAAAATATGAATTAGCACTCATACAAAGAAATTTGCTAGCTTCACTAGAAATACTCAAACAAAAGCAAAGCGTGGATGAAGTAAGGTTCATAGATCAAGACATTATAGGAATAGAAAAAGAAAAAGATTTCGTGAACTTTTCCGTTCTTCACATAAAAAAAGGAACAATACTCGATAAAGAAAATTTTAAACTCAAAATAGAGGAAGACGTCCAATCCAAGTTTCTAACTAATTACTATTATGATAGAGAAATACCTCATGAAATAATTGTTTCGGAGCAATTTTGGATAGATGACAAAGAAAAAGAAATATTAGAAGCGTACTTTGAAAAAATTTCTAGAAGAAAAACTAACTTGATTTACCCTCAAAGAGGAGAGAAGAAAAAATTGGTGGAGCTAGCTCTTAAAAACATCTCTCAAGGAGAAGAAAAAATACTTGAGTTAATGCAAGAAAAATTAGCTCTAAGCACGTATCCTAAAGTAATAGAATGCTTTGACATATCCAATCTGAAAGACGAATTCATAGTGGGGGCAATGACCCAATTTATTGATGGAAAACCAAACAAAAATGGTTATAGGAAATTTAAGATAAGAAGTATAAATTCTCAAGATGACTTCGCAGGAATTTACGAAGTAGTAAAAAGAAGATATTTTAGGCTGCTCAAAGAAAACAAAGCCTTGCCCGACCTAATAATAATAGACGGGGGTAAAGGCCAATTTAGTGTTGCAAAAAAAGCATTAAACGAACTGAGGATAGATCTTGAAATGGTATCTCTTGCAAAACAAGAAGAAACAATAATCAAAGAAAACGAAATAATATCTCTGGATAAAAACAAGCAACCAATGCTCCTAATAAGAAAAATAAGAGACTATACTCATAGGTTAGCAATAAGTTATAATAAACAGTTAAGAAGAAAAAGACTTAAAGAAGATTAAAATGGAGGAGTTAATAAAAATTTCAAAGAAATACTGCCAAAAGCACTACTCTAATTTGGAGTACCACAATTTTGATCATGCTTTAGATGTTTTTGAAGTTGTTTGTCAAAGAAGCAAAAATCTTTCTGAGGAAGAAAAATTATTGCTCAAATTAGCGGCTTTATTTCATGATGTAGTGGTTGAACATAAAGAAGATGACGAAGCTCAAAGCGCCAAAAAAGCAGAAGAGTTTTTGAAAAGCCATTTGGATTCTCAACAAATAAAGATAATAGAAGAGCTCATACTTTCAACTAAAATGCCTCAGAATCCTAAGACAAAGCTTCAAAAAATTATTTGTGATGCTGACTTAGACAATCTTGGAAGAGATGACTTTTTTAAAAAAGGAGAGCTCTTAAGACAAGAGCTGGGTAAGAAAAAAGAGTTGTGGGAGAAAGAAACGCTAGTGTTTTTGAAAAAGCACAAATATCACACGTTGCAAGCAAGAAACGAGAGAGATATACAAAAGAAAAAACACATAAAAGAGTTGGAGAAAAGAATACTTCCCAATCCAAAACCTTTATAAACGCTTAGCTATTCCACTTGGATTAGCGACATTTAAACGTGTCGGAGTATAAAACCTGAAAAGACGTTTCGAACTTCAGTCAATGGCTGGTTCTCAATGAAGCGTTATGAATAGGTTTGTTACAACCACAAACAAATTGGCTTTAAGAGATAAAGCTATCCAATTTAAAAATGGCAAAAAAAGGAAAACCAAGAAGTGGAAGCATGGGCGTTTGGCCCAGAAAAAAAGCTGCTAGAAAGATTGCTAGAGTGAGAAGCTACCCTGAGGTTAAAGAACCAAAACTTATGGGCTTTGCAGGATACAAAGCAGGAATGACTCATCTTATGGTTGTTGAACAAAACAAAAACAAACCAAATGCGGGTCAGGAAACCTTTACGCCTGCCACAATCATCGAGTGTCCTCCATTAAAAATTTTCGCCATCAGACTTTACAAAGATCAAAACGTTTCTAAACAACTTAACTTCAAATCAGACAAAGAATTGTCCAGAGCTCTTCATGTTCCAAAAAAATTTTCTACTAAAGAAGACTTAGACAAAGTAGACTTAGAAAAATACGATGATTTAAGAGTATTAGTTTACACACAACCAAAGCTAACTTCTATAAAGAAAACTCCTGAATTATTTGAACTTCCAATAGGAGGAAATATCCAAGACAAACTAAACTTTGTTAAAGAAAACTTACAAAAAGAAATCAATATAACAGATGTCTTTGAAGAAGGACAATTAATAGACACTCACGCAGTTACTAAAGGTAAAGGATTTCAAGGTCCAATTAGAAGATTTGGAATAAGCATGACTGCTTCAAAATCTGAAAAAGCAAGAAGAAATCCAGGATCTTTAGGTGGCTGGAAATCACAAGGTCACGTAATGTACAGAGTTCCGCACGCAGGTCAAACAGGTTACCATTTAAGAACTCAAAACAACAACCTAATATTAAAAATTGGCAAAGATCCAAAAGAAGTAAATCCAAAAGGAGGCTTCTTAAGATTTGGTAATGTCAAGAGTACATACGTAATAGTAAAAGGAAGTATTCAGGGTCCAAAGAAAAGACTAATAACTTTAACACCTGCCTTGAGACCTAAAAAGAAAATACCTCATTCATCAGATTCAATAACTCATATAAGCACGGAGAGTAAACAATGAAATTAAAAATTTTAGATCAAAAAGCTCAAGAAAAAGGAACATTAAAGCTTCCTTCCCAGTTCGCAGAAGCTGTAAGAGTAGATCTAATCAGAAGAGCTGTAAAAGCAATCTTTGCTAATAACAGACAAGCTTATGGTGCTAAACCTGAAGCGGGTAAAAGACACTCTGCTTTCCTAAGCA
The DNA here is from genome assembly GCA_007116295.1 of Candidatus Woesearchaeota archaeon. GTDB lineage: Archaea > Nanobdellota > Nanobdellia > Woesearchaeales > 21-14-0-10-32-9 > SKIS01. The sequence goes on from SKIS01000047.1 coordinate 10,676, forward strand.
AAAGAAGAAGAAAATACAGAGGAACATACGGTATTGGTCAGAGTAGAACTCCTAGAAAAGTATTAAACAGAAGCGGAACAAGATTCCATTACGTAGGAGCAGTCGCGCCTCAAACAGTAGGAGGGAGAAGAGCTCATCCGCCTAAAGCCTCAAAGATTTGGACTCAAAAAATCAACAAAAAAGAAAACAGAAAAGCAATAAGAAGTGCATTAAGTTCAACTATCAATTTAGAATTAGTAAAAGGAAGAGGACATATACCTCCTCCAAGCTATCCTTTCGTTTTAACTGACGACTTTACCCAAATAAGTAAGACTGCAGATTTAATAAAAGCTTTAGAAACACTAGGATTTAATCAAGAACTTTCAAGAGCTCAGTCTTTCAAAGTCAGAGCAGGAAAAGGCAAAAATAGAGGGAGAAAGTATAAAGCAAAAACAAGTATATTATTCGTTGTTAATGATTATTGTGACTTAGTCCAAGCAGTAAACAATATTCCTGGTTGTGACATAATAAGTGTCAAAGATCTTAATGCATACATATTGGCTCCTGGAGCTCAACCTGGAAGATTAACTTTATTCACACAAAGCGCTGTTAAAGAATTAGAAGAGAAAGGATACTTTAATTCAGATTACAAAGGTGAAAAGCAATGAACATAATAAAATACGCTTTGGCTACAGAAAAAAGTATAAGGCTTATGGAGTCAGAAAACAAGCTAGTGTTCGTTGTAGACATCAAATCAAACAAAAAACAAATCAAAGAAGATTTAGAAAAATCTTTTGATGTAAAAATAGATGCTGTAAAAACAGTAATAACGCCGAAAGGAAAGAAAAAGGCTTACGTTCAATTTTCACAAGAAACGCCTGCAATTGATGTTGCAACAAAATTAGGACTGATGTAAAATGGGTAAACGCTTAATACAACAAAGGAGAGGAAAAGGCACAACTAGATTTAGAGCTCCTAGTTTTAGATATAAAGGAGAAATAAAAATTCTAAATAAAGAATACTATGTTGTAAAGGACTTAATAAGAAGTGCAGGCCATAGTGCTCCTTTAATAGAGGCAGAATATAATGACAAATCAACTAGTTTACTAATAGCTCCTGAAGGAGTTAGTGTAGGTGACAAATACTTAATTGGTCAAGGAGAGCCTTCACCAGGAAACATTTTACCTTTAAGCAAAATACCTGAAGGAACAAACGTATTTTGTATTGAAGCAACACCTGGTTCAGGAGGTCAATTCGTAAGAGGTTCAGGAACTTCTGCTAAAGTAGTTTCCAGATCCGAAAAAGAAGTCAAATTATTATTACCTTCAAAAAAACAAAAGAGTTTCCACCCTGGCTGCATGGCTATGATAGGAATAGTTGCAGGAGGAGGAAGAGTAGAAAAACCAATCCTTAAAGCAGGTAAGATGCACCATATTACTAAGAGCAGAAACCAATATTACCCAGTTGTAAGTGGTTCTGCGATGAACGCAGTAGCACATCCGTTTGGTAATAAAAGAACATCTAGAAAGAGCAATGCTAAGCCTGCACCTAAGAACGCTCCGCCAGGAAGAAAGGTAGGAGCAATAAGACCTAGAAGAACAGGAAGAAAAAACAAGTGATCATAAATGGCAAAAAAAATATTTACATATAAAGGAAAAACATTGGAAGAACTCCAAGCTATGAGTCATGAAGAAGTAGCTCAATTACTTCCTTCAAGGCAAAGAAGAAAAATGCTTAGAGGTTTTAGTGAAGAAGAAGTCAAATTACTTCAAAAATTAAATAAAAAAGGAACTGCTAAAACTCACTTAAGAGACATGATAGTTCTTCCAGAAATGGTTTCCAAAACAGTAAAGGTTCATAAAGGAAATTCTTTTGAATCAGTTATAATTCAACCAGAAATGATTGGTTGTTACTTAGGAGAATTAGCTTTAACAAGAAAGAAATTAAAACACGGAGGCGCAGGTGTCGGTGCAACTAGAAGCTCTGCACATCAAAGCGTGAGATAAAAATGAAGACAAGGTACTCATTTCAAGATAAAGAAAACATGGCTAAGGCTTATGGAAAAAGTTTGCCTATATCTACTAAAGTAGCTGTAGAGGTAAGCAACTTTTTAAGAGGTAAAACAACTCAAAAAGCTAAAGCTATTTTAGAAAGAGTACTGCAAAAGAAACAAGCAATTCCTTACAAAAGAGCGGTTGACGGAGTAGGTCATAAACCAAACATGGCTTCAGGAAGATACCCTCAAAAAGCAAGCGAGGAATATTTAAGTTTGATAAAACAAGCTGAAGCAAATGCTGAAGCAAAAGGCTTAGGAGAAGAACTAGTAATAGTTCACTTATCTGCTCATAAAGCAAGTAGGCCTCCTAGACAAGGAAGACAAACAAGAAGAAAATTCAAAAGAACTCATGTAGAAATCGTAGTTGAAGAGCAGGAGAAAACTAAAAAATGATTGAAAGAAAATTTGTATCACAAAACATCAGAGAATACCAAATAAAGTCTTTTCTATTCAACGAATTGACAAGAGCAGGGTTAGCAGATGTTAAACTCCAAAGAACACCTCTAGGTGACAAAGTAGTTGTCATAGCTAGCAGACCTGGTTTGGTTGTTGGTAAAGGGGGTTCTAATATTAAAAGATTAACCAAAGAGCTCGAAAAAAAATTCGGCTTAGAAACACCTCAAATAGAAATAGAGGAAATAAAAGATTACAGAACTAACGCTGCTATTACTGCAGAGATGATCGCAAACTCCTTAGAAAGATTTGGAACTCAAAGATTTAAAGGAGTAGGTCACAAAACTCTTCAAAGTGTTATGGATGCAGGAGCGTTAGGAATAGAAATCACTATTAGTGGAAGGGTTCCAAGTTCCAGAGCTAAAACATGGAGATTTTATCAAGGTTACTTAAAGAAATGTGGAGACATAAGTATATCCGGCGTTGATAAAGCGCATCAAATCGCAGTTTTAAAAACAGGTGTTGTTGGAATAAGCGTCACTATTATGCCTGGAGATACAAAGCTTCCTGATAAAATAGAATTATTAGATGAACCTCAAACAGTAGTTGAAGAAATAGAAGAAAAAGCTTCTGAGAAGAAGGAAGTTAAGAAAGCTCCTGCTAAGAAAAAAGAAGAAAAAGCAACTCCTAAGAAGGAGAAGGAAGTAGCAGAAGAAAAGCCCAAAGCTAAAAAGAAAGAGGAGACTAAAAAAGAAGAAGAGCCAAAAAAGAAAAAAGTGGCTAAGAAGACTTCAACTAAGAAAAAAGAAGAAAAAGCTTCTGAGAAGAAGGAAGTTAAGAAAGCTCCTACTAAGAAAAAAGCAACTAAAAAGAAGAAAAGTGAAGACAAATGAAAGCTGACAAAATAAGACAACTAAAAGAAAACGAAATCGAGTCCACTTTAAAGGATTTGAAACAAGAACTTAGTATACTACAAGGTCAAGCTTCAATGGGAACTCCACCAAAAAATCCAGGAAGGATAAAACAAATAAAAAAAATAATTGCTAGAATTCACACAGTTAAAAATCAAACAACAACTAAGGAGGTAAAAAACAAATAAATGCCAGAAATAGACCCTATAACAGGATTACCTAAAGAACTTGGCGCGTGGGATAACATAGCCAAGGAAAATCAAAAAATCACGATAAAAATCATCCGAAAAAAATTCGGAAAAAAATACACGGTCATCGAAGGAATCGACAAGAACGAAGTCGATTTAAAATCTGTGGCCAAAAAGCTCAAAAACAAGTTTGCCTGTGGAGGTACAGCCAAAGGAGGTCAAATAGAACTTCAAGGAGACCACAGCAGGGAAATAAAAAAAGAGCTTATACAAATGGGGTTCAGCCCTGATTCAATAGAGTCATGAACAAATATCAAAAAGAGTACCTTGGCAAAAAAATAGAAGTTGTCGAGGCTAAAAATCCTTCTTTGAAGGGTTTCAAAGGCAAAATCATAGGTGAAACAAAGTTTTCATTTAAGATAAAAACAAAGGAAAAACAAACCACAATCCTTAAGAAAACAAACGTTTTCCTCATTGACGAGGAAATAGTCGAAGGTTACAAAATAACCAAGAGACCTGAAGAAAGGATTAAGATAAAGAGATAACAAAAAAATGGAAAAAAACATATCGAGAAGAGGAAGAACCTTCACAGGAAAGGTAATAAGAGCCAAAATGGCTAAAACAGTTACTGTGGAGTGGGAGAAATCTAAGTACATACCTAAGTATGAAAGATATGAAAAAAGAAAATCTCGAGTTAAGGCTCACAATCCTGAAAGCATAAATGCTAAGGAAGGTGACATAGTCGTGATTCAAGAAACAAGGCCTTTAAGCAAAACAAAGCACTTTATAGTAACACAAATAGTAGAAGAAAAATGAAACCGATTAACGCAAAAATGACCAGAGGACTTCCTGTCGGAAGCAGAGTAGACACTTGTGATAATAGTGGCGCTAAAGTAGTTAAGATTTTTAGCGTTAAAGGTCATAAAACAGTAAAAGGTCAATTGCCTTCAGCAGGTATAGGAGACTTAGTTAAAGTGTCTGTAATAAAAGGAAGACCTGACATGAGAAAAACAGTTAATTGGGCTGTTGTAGTTAGACAAAAGAAATCCTTTAGAAGAGCTGACGGAACAAGAGTCAAGTTTGAAGACAACGCAGTAGTTGTGTTAAAAGATGAGAAAGGAAATCCTAAGGGAACTATCCTTAAAGGACCTGTAGCTAAAGAAGCATGCCAAAGATGGCCAGGAATAGCAAAAATAGCAAATATAATAGTGTGATAATAAAATGAAATCAAAATTTTCAAAAACATGGATTGCAAGCGTTCAACCTAGAAAGCAACGCAAGTACAGAGCAAATGCTCCTTTACATTTAAAATCCAAATTTTTGTCTGTTAATTTAAACAAAGAATTAAGACAAAAATACGGGACCAGAAATATAAGAGTTAGAAAAGGAGATACTGTAAGAGTTATAAGAGGAGATCACAAAACTTTGGAAGGTAAAGTTGCGGATATAAACTTAAAAAAAGCTTTGGTTTATGTTGATGGAATTGAACATTCAAAGAGAGAAGGAGCTAAAAAAAGGATTCCCCTTCAGCCAAGCAATTTACAAATAGTTGATTTAGACATGTCAGATTCAAAAAGAAAACAAAAATTAGATTTAAACAAGAAGTAAAATGGTAAAAAATCACTTAAAAAGAATAATGATGCCCAAAACATGGAAAGTGGCTAGAAAAGTTAATACTTTCGTGTCCAGGCCTATGCCTGGAGCACACAAGTTAGAGTTAGCTGTTTCAATAAACACTTTCTTGAAAGAAATGACTGGGTTGACAAGAACAACTAAAGAGACTAAGTACTTATTAAAGTATGATGAGTTGCTCGTAAATGGAGCTAGAAGAAGAGACGAAAAACAGCAAGTTGGCTTTTTAGACATAGTTTCTCTTCCTAAACACAAAAAAGCATTCATAATATCAATAAACAAAAAATCAAAGCTTATAGCTAAAGAAATAGATACAAAAGTATCACAAACAGTATTAAAAGTTACAGGTAAAACGGTTATTCCTGGAGGAAAAATCCAAATAAACACTGTTAACGGAGTAAACATTTTGGCAGGCAAAGAATCTAAAGATTACAAAATAGGAGATTCTTTATTATTTGATATATCCTCTAAGAAAATCAAAGAACACCTTCCAAGAAAAGAAGGAGCGGCAGTATTCATATTTACAGGTAAGCACGCAGGAAAAACTGGAGAACTAGTTAAAATAGATTCAGGCGTTGCACAAATCAAAGCAGATAAAGAAACATTTGAAACTCACAAAGAATACGTAATTGTGATAGGAAAGAAAAAACCAGTGATTGACCTATGAAAAACACTAAAATGAAAGAAATAAGAATTGAAAAAGTAACCCTAAATGTGGGTGCTGGTAAAGATCAGAAAGTCTTAGAAAAAGGTGTTAAACTACTTAAAAATATAACTGGAATAGAGCCTGTCAAAACTATTACTTACAAAAGAATTCAAGGCTGGGGTTTAAGACCAGGTCTTCCTATAGGTTGTAAAATAACACTTAGAGGAAAGGAAGCTCATAAAATGGTTGAAAGAATAGTTTATGCTAAGGACGATGTGTTTAAGGAAAGCTTTTTTGACGATAACGGAAACATAAGCATAGGCATATCAGAATACGTTGACTTAAAAGACGCAAAATACGATGTTGACATAGGTATGATGGGTCTGCAAGCAAACATAACACTTATGAGACCTGGTAAAAGAGTGTCCACTAGAAAATCCAGACCTGGTAAAATAGGCAAATCTCATAAAATTACTAAGGAAGAAGCAATAAATTTCATGAAAGAAAACTTTAAAGTAAAAATCGGTGATCAACAATGACTACTTCACATCATAGCAAAGTATTGAAACAAATAAAAGATAAGCCTGGTAAGTACCAAAAATACTTGAAACACAACACTCCAAAGAAAAGAAAGCATGGAAAAGGAAAGCACACATGTGATTTATGCGGAAGCACAAGTGGAGTAATAAGAAAATATGGTATGAAGATATGCAGACAATGTTTTAGAGATAACGCAACAAATTTAGGCTTTAAAAAATATTCATGAGGTAACAAAATGACATTAAACGATCCTTTATCAAACGTACTATCGCACATCGACCATTATGAAAGGTTAGGTCATAAGTTAGTTCATGCTAAAAATAATAGTAAACTAATAAGAGAAGTCCTTAACATAATGCAAGAAGAAGGATACATAGGAGGATACGAGCAAAAAGAAGACAGAACTTTAAACATAAATTTGCTTGGAAACCTAAACAAATGTGGAGTTATAAAGCCAAGGTTTAGAATATCTTTAAAAGATTTCGAGAAATACGAAAAAAGATATCTTCCAGCTAAAGACTTCGGAATACTAATAATATCAACAAGTAAGGGATTAATGACGCATATTGAAGCAAAACAAAAAAGACTAGGAGGAACTTTGATAAGTTACGCATATTAAAATGAGCAGTGGTTTAGAAGTAATAATAGAATTAGGAGAAGGCGTTAAGGCTCAGTTAGAAAATAGAGAGCTTACCGTTACAGGACCTAAAGGCGAAATTAAAAGAAAAATAATAGAGCCTGCTATAAACTTTAATATAACCTCTGAACACATAAAAATATCAACTAAGAAAGATTCAAAGAGTCAAAAGAAAGCTTTAAACACTTTAACAGCTCACCTAAACAACTTAGTTAAAGGAGTTAAAGAAGAATACGTTTACAAATTAAAAATATGCTCAGGACATTTCCCTATGAATGTAAGTGTTAAAGGAGATGTGTTTGAAATAAAGAACTTTATAGGAGAAAAAGTTCCAAGAACATTAAAAATTATGAGTGGCGCACAAGTCAACATCCAAGGAGAAATAATTGAAGTTAAGAGTATAAACAAAGAAGTGGCAGGACAAGTCGCTGCTTCAATAGAAAAATTAACTCGAAGACCTAACTTTGATAAAAGAATATTCCAAGATGGTATTTACATAATTGAGAAAGATGGGAGAGTATTGTGATTAAGATGAAATTCCTAAGAAAAGATAGTAATAAGAAAAAAAGATTGAATAAAGGTTACAGAAGACCTAAAGGACTTCATAATAAGATGAGGCTTGAAAAGAAAGGCCACTCTTCAAAAATTAAACCTGGCTTTGGTAGAGATAATAAAGAAAAAAATACTTGGAAAGGATTAAAAATAGTCTTCGTGGAAAAATTAGAAGACTTAAAAGGTTTAGATCCAAAAAAACATTCAGTTAACATAAAAAAGATTTCAAAGAAATCAAAAGTAGAAATAGTAAAAGAAGCTAAGAAAAAAGGATTTGTGTTTGTAAACCTTAATGCTGAAGCTTATTTGAAAAGTGTAGAAGAGCTACTTAAACAAAAGTCTTCAAAAACAAAAAAACAAAAGGATCAACCTAAAGAAGAAAAAGAAGAATCAAAGAAAAAAGAATCTGATTCCGAAAAGAAAGAACCAAAAGTAGATCCTGAAGAAAAGAAAAAGCAGGAAAAGAAAAAGCAAGAAGAAATAATTACAAAAGGTAGATAACGATGAAAACTCAAAAAACTTTAGCTGCAAAAATCTTGAAAACAAGTCCTAAAAAAATCAAGTTCAAAAATGATAGGCTTGCAGAAGTAAAAGAAGCTATTACTAAACAAGATATAAGAGAGCTAATAGAGGATGAAGCAATAGTAAAACTTCCCGATAAAGGAATTTCAAGAGCTAGAGCTAATAAAATAAAAACTCAAAAAGCAAAGGGCTTAAGAAAAGGTCTGGGTTCCAGAAAGGGAAAGAAAACAGCAAGACTTCCTAGAAAAAAGGCTTGGATGAATAAAATAAGAGCTCAAAGAGTTTTATTAAAAGAATTAAAAGAAAATAATAAGATTTCAAATGAAACTTTCAGAAAACTATATTTAAGAAGTAAAGGAGGTTTCTTTAGAAGTAAGAGACACATCAAAATTTACCTCCAAGACAATAATTTAATATTGAGTGATAAGAAATGAGAGCAAAATACACAGTCAAACATAGAAGAAAAAGAGAAGGTAGAACTAACTACAAGAAAAGGTTAGGATTACTTAAATCTAAACAAACAAGACTAGTAATTAGGAAATCAAATACTAAAATAATATTTCAATTCATAGAATACTCTCCTGATGGAGACAAGGTATTATTCACATACAATAGCTCAGCTCTTAAAGATCAAGGTTGGAATCATTCCTACAAATCTTTACCCGCTGCTTATCTATCAGGATTAGTAGTTGGCCAAAAAGCACTAGATAAAAAAATCAAAACAGCAATACTAGATATTGGTTTGCAATCTCCTAAAAAAGGAGGAAGAATATACAGTGCTTTAAAAGGAGTTATTGATGCAGGAGTCAAAATTCCTTCTGATGAATCAATTTTTCCTGATGAAGAAAGATTAAGTGGAAAGCACATACAAGATGAGTCAGTAAATAAAGACTTTGAAAAACTAAAACAAAAAATTATGAAGTGATTATTATGCCAAAAATATCAAAAAAACAAAAGGTTAAAGAAAAAAAAGAAGAAGTCCAGGAAGAAGTAGATGTAATCGAACCTTTGGACGAAGAAGCGCCTTTAGAGATGACTATACCTGAGGATTGGACTCCAAAAACTGAACTTGGAAAAAGAATAGTTGCAGGAGAAGTCACTGATATAAATTACGTTTTAGATAATGGTTACAAAATATTAGAACCTCAAATAACAGACTCATTACTTAACTTAGAGTCAGATCTTTTACTTGTAGGTCAAGCAAAAGGTAAGTTTGGAGGAGGTCAAAGAAGAGTATTTAGACAAACTCAGAAAAAGACTCGTGAAGGAAACAAACCTAAGTTTACAACAGTTGCTGTTGTAGGAAATAAAGATGGATACGTAGGTATTGGCTTAGGTAAAAGCAAAGAAACAGTTCCTGCTAGAGAAAAAGCAGTAAGAAATGCTAAACTTAACATTTTCAAAATAGCAAGAGGCTCTGGAAGTTGGGAATCTGATTCTAAAGATCCTACTAGTATTCCTTATGCAGTAACAGGAAAATGTGGTTCTGTAGAAATAACATTGATGCCTGCGCCAAAAGGTAAAGGTCTTTGTGTTGAAAAAGAATGTCAAAAGATTTTAGCTTTGGCAGGAATAAAAGATGTTTGGTCTAAAACTCAAGGTCAAACCAAAAACAAAATCAATTTAATAACTGCGTGTGAAAGAGCGCTTAGAAAATTAGTTTCGACTAAGATGAGGGCTAAAGATACGCAAACAGTTTCATATCAAGAAGGCGCGGAGAAAATCGTACAATGACTAAAAAAATAGCAGTTATACTTATAAGAGGACTTGTAGGGGCAAGACAAGAAGTGAAAGACACTTTGAAAATGCTTAACTTACAAAAGAAAAACACTTTAGCATTAGTAGATGACACACCTGTTTATCAAGGTATGTTAAAGAAAGTTCAAAATTATGTTACTTACGGCCCTGTTTCTGAAGAAACAATAAAGGCTTTGAAAGAAAAGAAAAAAGGAAAATACTATCCTTTACATCCTCCAAGAGGAGGCTTTGAAAGAAAAGGCATAAAAGTACTTCATAGTAATGGGGGAGCTTTAGGACCTAGAGAAGAAATGGATTCATTAATCCAAAAAATGATTTAGAGGAAAATTAAGATGACTCATAAAAGAAAAAAGAATTCCAGAACGAGAGGAAGCAAAACTCATGGTGGCGGCGCTATGAAAAAGAGAAGAGGCGCTGGTAACAGAGGAGGCAGAGGTAATGCTGGCTCTGGTAAAAGAGGAGATGCTAAAAAACCTAAGTTTTGGAAGAACAAAAAGTATTTTGGGAAATTTGGATTTTCATCTATAAATAAAAAAGAAGTTAATACAATTAACTTAACCCATCTTTCAGACGTCTTAGATTCACTTACAAAAAAAGAAAAAGCAGTGAAATCAAAAGACATGTACAAGGTAGATTTAAAGGATATAAAAGTGCACAAACTTTTAGGTTCTGGATCTTTAAACAAGAAAGTGGAAATTACTGCTCAACAAGCTTCTAAAAAAGCAATAGAAAAAGTTGAGAAAGCAGGAGGAAAAGTTATTCTTCCTAATCAAGATTAAAAATGGAAGTCTTAGATAAAATAATATCTTATTTACCAGAGGTAACTCCTCCCCAAGAAAAAAAGAGGAGCTTCAAGCAAAAGCTTAGGTGGACAGGTATAATTTTAGCTCTTTACTTCATATTAGCTCTAATACCTCTTTATGGTATGGCGGAAAACGCTTTAGAACAATTCGCATTTTTAAGTACTATTTTAGGAGCTAGTTTTGGTTCTTTGATTAGTTTAGGTATTGGTCCTATCGTAACCGCGAGTATAGTCTTGCAGCTTCTTAACGGTTCAGGTATAGTTAACTTTGATTTAACTAAACAAGAAGGAAAAAGAAGATTCCAAGGAGTTCAAAAGATCTTGGCTGTGTTTTTTACAGTTGTTGAGGCTTTCATATTCGTTTTATTAGGAGGGTTTGTTCCAGAAGTAGGAATATCTCCCTTAGTACTGGTAGGTCAACTAACTCTTGGTGGTATATTCATAATACTCATGGATGAGATGGCCAGTAAGTATGGTTTTGGTTCTGGGGTAAGTTTATTTATTGCAGCAGGAGTTAGCGTAGAAATCTTTGTTCAATTATTAAACCCGTTCCCAAGTCCTTTAAATCCTGAAATAGCTACTGGTGCGATTCCTGTCATCATACAGAGTCTTCTAAGCGCGACTCCTGATAGTTTACAATTGGCTTCTATTGAGATAGCTAAAGTAGTTGCGACAGTCGTAATATTTTTCATAGTTGTTTATGCTCAAGCAATGAAAGTAGAGATACCTTTAACGTTTGGTAGAGTGAAGGGTTATGGAGTAAGATGGCCTTTAAACTTCCTTTACAGCAACGTTATTCCTATAATTTTAGTTGCTGCTTTGCTTGCAAATCTTCAACTACTCGCTAGATTATTTGAAAATTGGGGGTATCCTCTATTAGGGACTTTCTCTGATGCTGTGCCGGCGAGCGGTTTCGTTTTATGGATTAGTCCTCCTGCTATTTTAACTGAGTTAATAGTTGGGAGTTTCACAGCATTTATGGCGCTTCAAAGCTTAACTTACGTTATAGTTTATACAATAGGTGCAACTGTGTTTAGCGTGTTCTGGGTTCAAACAAGCGGGTTGGACGCATCAAGTCAGGCTAAGCAAATGGTTAGTTCAGGGTTGCAAATACCAGGGTTTAGAAGAGACAAGAGAGTCTTAGAAAGACTTTTAGACAGATATATTGGTCCCTTGGCGATACTTGGAGGTATAGCTATTGGTTTACTTGCTAGCACAGCTGACTTAGTCGGCGCGATAGGTACGGGTACAGGGTTATTACTTACAGTTATGATTATTTACAAGTTATATGAAGATATAGCTAAGCAACACGCTTATGATATGAATCCTGCTCTAAGGAAATTCATAAAGGTATAAAATGGAATATTTACTTTTAATAGGGGGGGTGAGTTTTGTAGTTACGCTAATAAGTACTTTAGCATATAAATACACTACTGATCAAGGTCTTATTAAAAGAACTAAAGAAGATATAAAAAAACTTAGAGATAAACAGAAAAAACACAGGGATGACAAAGAAAAGATGCTGGAAATCCAGCAAAAAATGATGTCTAAGAACATGATTATCATGAAGCAAAGCTTCAAACCCATGATTTATACTGTCATTCCCTTTTTACTTGTTTTTGCATGGCTAGCTGCTAACTTAGTATTTGTTCCTTTGCAACCTAACCAGTCTTTTGATGTTTACTTAAACAGCTCAGAGTTAGATTTGCAAGGAATAGATTTAGAAGGGGCTGAAATAATAAATGTTGAATTGGAAGAAGACGTCAAAACTTGGACTATAAGAGTTGAAGATAGCGGATCCCGTGAACTAATATTTAGAGGAGAAGGATTTTTGCAAACAAAATCCATTAGTGTCGGCGGTTTAATTGGCTATGAGCAACCTGTTAAAGCTTTTGATGAAGGAGAAATAGTTGTTGTTCACGAAGTTGTAAGGCCTTTTGGAGAGTTTAAGTTCTTTAATTGGAGTCCTCAGTGGCTTGGAACATATATCTTGTTCGCGCTTGTATTTAGTTTACTTTTAAGAAAGCTGCTTCGGGTTAGCTGAACCTTACAATAACATTTATAAATGAACTTTTGTTTCTCTTTAGTTATGGAACCTGCAAAAAGTAAATCAAGATCTTTTAGGAGGAAGCAAGTTAGAACTGTTTCTGGTACTAAGAGAGTGTATGTTAAGAGGAAACCTAAATTAGGTACTTGTCATGTTACTGGTGAGAAGCTTAAAGGTGTTCCTAGGCAAAGAGTTCCTAAGCTTAAAAACATAGCTAAGTCTTCTAGGAGACCTCAAAGGCCATTTGGTGGCGTTTTGAGCAGTAGGGCTGCTAGAAAAGTTCATGTTGAGAAAGCTAGAAGTTTAAACAAATAAATCCTTGGCTTATTTGGCAACATTAAGCGTTCTAATGAGGATTTTGGAGGAATAAGAAAATGTTTGAAGTAGGTAGAGTTTGTGTAAAAATAGCTGGTAGAGACGCTGGTAAAACTTGCGTAGTTGTCGAGACGCACGATAATGGTTTTGTTACTGTCGATGGTCACACCAGGCGTAGGAAAGTCAATTCTAAGCATTTGGAGCCTTTAAACAAGGTTATTAAGGTTAAAAAAAGTGCTAAGGCAGAGGATTTAAAGAAAGAATTAGCTGATTTAGGCTAATCTTTCCACTTTTTTTTAAGAAACATTTATAAACAAGTAGTTATTCTTTAGTAGTAACATGATACTTAGTGATAAATTACTACACGATTTGAAAGGGTTAGGATTAAACTCTTATGAAGTTAAAATATGGACTGCTCTTCTCAGCAGAGGAGTTAGCAGCGCAGGGGAATTGAGTGATATTGCGAATGTTCCGAGAAGTAGATCATATGACGTTCTAGAAAGCCTAGAAAAAAAAGGCTTTGTAGTAATGAAAATAGGCAAGCCAATAAAATATATAGCTGTGCCACCAAAAGAAGTTCTAGAAAGAGTAAAAAAAACTATAAGAACAGACGCCGACAAAACAATTGACAGAATAGCGGACTTAGAAGACTCAGAAATACTAGAAGAACTAGAAGAACTTCATCAAAACAGCTTAGAAAACCACGACCCAGTAGAATATAGTGGCGCTCTAAGAGGAAAAAGAAGCCTTCACGATCAAATAAATATGCTCATAAAAGAAGCAGAAGAAGAATTCATACTAGTAACAACAGAAGAAAACATAGAAAAAAAATATTACGCCATAAAAGATAGCTTAATCAAAGCAAAGAAAAGAGGTGTCAAAATAAAAATAGCTGCACCAAAAATACCAAAAGAACTACAAGAACTCGTAGAAACACAAGAAACAGACCTTAAAGCAAGGTTTTGCGTTGCAGACAACAAATCAACTGTTTTCATGCTAACACAAGGAATAAATCAAGATCCTGCGATATGGATTAACTCTCC
>SKIS01000016.1 GCA_007116295.1 Candidatus Woesearchaeota archaeon
AAGATTAATCTAACAACTTTTATTAGCGCAACTGTTTCTTGGACAATATACGTTTTAACTATTATGATAGCTCTTTATTATCTTGGAATAATAAACATAATACTAAGTTTTTTTGCAGCTCTAATAATTTTAGGAGTAATAGGGAGCTTACTGATAAGCTTTAAAAGTTTTATACCTAATTTGTATTATAAATATACTTTAAAGACCCGTTTGGATTTGAATAAAAGTTATAAGATAGGAACAACTAAAGGCGAGTTAGTGAAAAAAACTCTTTTAGGAATAGTTCTTGAAAAAGACGAGCTAAGACACCATATCAGCTATAAGTACATAGCTAAAAGCAAAATTAAAAAAAATTAATCTTCCCAGCTTTCGAGTAAGCTACTTATATGCCAAAACTGAGTTCTTACAAAAGGAGGAATGTTCACATCGCTACTTAAATCTTCTAAATCAGATAGTATTTTGTTTATGGTTAAAGAAAGTCTGTCTTGTCTACAATCCTTAAGCTCGCTTTGCATTAAAGAAATCTTATTTCTTATGTTTTTAGATACAGTTGTGTCTTCCTGTAAATCTTCCATGACTTCAAAAACTTGTTCAAGACTCATCTTCTCCACCTTTTAAGTCTTCCATTATCTGAGAATGCAACTCTTGAGCTCTTTGAGCAATTTTTTGTTCTTGAGCATCTAAAGATTTTAACCTACTGTTTATCACTTCTTTTCTTTTGGTAAGTGCCTGGCTAAGCGCATCTTCAGAAGATTTGACCATGACGTTAGCTATTATTTTATAGACTTCTTTGCTTGATTTTAGTTCTGATAAAGCACTGTCAATTTCTAGAATTTGTGTTTGTAAATTTTGTTTTTGAGCAGTTATTTGATTAGAAGTATTTTCTAAAGAGGATAACTCCTGCATTTTTTTTTGGGTTTCATCATTCATTTTTCCACCTTTAAACCAGAACCAATCTCTTCGTAAACATATATTATTTTTATTATACTACTCATAACTGATTTCAAAGCAGTTGGATCTTTAGCCTTTATGTTTAAAATAGTTAGGTTTTTTTTGTCATCGAAAACAGGATGGTAATCCGCTCTTTTGTTCTTGAACGCCCTGTCTTCCAAATCAAAAAGAGTGAAAAGCTCTTTTTTAGGATCTTCTAACTCTATTTGAGCCTTAATCATATTGCTTGAACAACTGTAGGTTGAGATCTTGTTTTAAATATTATTTTGTATCCACAATAGATACATCTAACTCTTTTCTTGATTTGTTCTTCCTTGACAATTTTTCCACAATTAAAGCATTTGTATTCAGCCATTTTGTTTCAACTCCTTTTTAGGTTTTTGAACGAAATAAGCTTTACTAGTAAATTTTTTCTGACACTTACCGCATTGCCAAATGCCTGCTTGAACTTTTTTAACAGCCATAGCACCACAATAAGGGCACTTATACACTGCTTTAGCTTGCTTTTCTATCTTAGCTAATTTATTTTTTACAGTTCTACCATATCTAGGTCCAAACCTTTTAGTTGTTTTGCTCGTTTTTTTTGTCATAAAATCACTTCTTAAACATAAGTGGGGCTGCCCGGAATTTCAGCAATACAGCGTGAACTGCGATTATCTTTGAACCGGGAGCTTCAGGTCCCAAACCTAAAAGGTTAACCAAGTTACCCCACAGCCCCTTAAGTTTTTATCATGAGGAACCACAGAGGCTTTATAAAGTTTTCTTAATAAAAAAAAGTTCTGTTTCACGCCAAAAACATTTTTTTTAGGAAACTAAAATTATTTAAATCTCTAATATCATTTTTATGTTAAAGATGGTGAGCCAAGAGTTAATTAATTATATTAAAACCCAAGAAGATAAAGGTTTTAGCAAGCAGCAATTAAAATCACACATAGTTAAATATGGCTACAGCGAGGCAGAAGTAGAGGAAGCCTTCAGAGAATTAAAAGGAGTCGAAAAACCTCAAAGTCCTCTTCCCACTCAAGGAAATGTAAAAAGAAGAAATCCCTTTTTAGTTTTAGTGCTAAGCTTTATAACACTAGGAATATACAATATTATTTGGCTTGTTTTAACAAGTAAAGAGCTTAGAAGAAACGTTGCTAGCGCGCCTAATCCCAAGCTTCTTTGGATTTTACTAATACCAATAATTAATTTTCTTTTCATGTTTTACTATTATTACAAGTATTGTAAAGCTCTAAATGAATTTACAGGCTTTAGTACTATAGGCTCTTATATTTTGTTTTTACTCATAAATCCAGTAGGCATGGTATTAGCTCAACTAGAACTAAACAAAAAAGCTTAAGATTTTTTTATTAGTTTAATACGTTGTTTACTCTATAAACTCTATTATCAATTTCATTAGAATCCACATCTCTTACTTTACTTATGTAAACTTCATCACACTTACCTATTTTCTTAATAATTTGATCTAAACTAAAATTATTTAGAGATCTATTCTTTTACTTTGAAGTGGTTTTATATCTGAAACTCGATAAATTATATAAATTCCTAAACAAATAACTTAATATGCAAAGAAAAAACGATCAAAAATTGATAAAAGAACTAATAGAAGGCTATAAAGCGAAATATGATGAACACAAAAAAATGAACGAAGAATGGTCAAATGCAGATATCGCATGGAAATAAATATTATTTCTTAATTGCAATTGTGGAAGGACTTCTTCTCCCAATAATAGGACCATCTATTACTTTAAATCCTGCTTTTTCGAGGTTTTCTCTTGTTTTTTTGGCATAACTATAAGTTGCAAGTTTTCCTTCTTTTTTCATGTTTTTATTTAAGTTTTTGAAAACTTTTTCTTCCCACATCTCAGGATGTTTTTTTGGACTAAAGGGATCGAAAAACACATAATCCGCTTTTTTTTCAAGATCTTTTTCAATCTCCACTATGGCATCTGCAAGTACCATCTCGAATTTGAATCCTTCTTTTTCAAAAACGAATTTATCCTCTAACACACCTTTAACAAATTCTTTCAATAAATCAAAACCTCCAATTTCTATGTTTAACTCTAAAACTTTTTTTAATATTTCAACATCGTTTTCAAAGCAAACAAAACTAGCAGTTAAACCCTTACTTTTCAAGACATTTACAGCCATCAAAGTATTGTAACCAAGACCAAAACAGAAATCAAAAATAACAGGAGAATTAATCTCCCAAATAAGTAAAGCGTTAGAATACTTTTCTAAAGCTTCCTCTAAAGCACCTGACTTAGAGTGATAAGGTTCATCAAACTTTTGACTTACAAAAGTAAATGAGCCATCCTTAGTTTTGAGCTTTTCCATTAGTTATAGGAATAGGTCTTTTAACAATCATAGGAATGACTCCTTTTTCAAATTCAACCTTAGCTATTTCAACAGGATTATAGTTTAGCTCTTGAAGATCCTTTTTAGAAAGCTTCAAAAGCAAAGGAGCACCTTGGCTTATCTGTAACGCCCTGCTTCCAATAATCCTAGCTTTTTCGTACTTAGTATACTTACCTTCAGGTATTTCTAGTTTAACCATTATTTAAGCACCTCTGACAATTTTTTTCTAACTTCATCAGCTTTCTTTAAAGCTAATTCAACCATTTCCGCTATTTCTTCAATAGATAAAGGTTTTGCTCCTCCTTTTTGAAGACTGCAAAGCTTATCCTTATCAAGACTTGTAACTGTAAGTCTTGCATCTATAGCGTTTTCTTCTTCATCAGTCGGATCCACTATTAAAACATCTCCTATTTTACAAACAGTAATAGGAATTGGTAAACCAGATATATCTAGTTTTTTCTTAGTTTTTTCATGGTAATCAACGTTATGATCTTTGTCAATGCTTGGGAAATTAGCACTCTTTAAAGCAGCCATAGCTGCTAAGCCCCCCATATCAATTAGATTTCCATCATAATTAATAGGATGCACATCAACTGCCATGAACCAAACTTTCTCCCCTTTAACAAGGCAAAGTTTCTTAGTGTCAACACAGCCACTCTCCCTTATACCTCTATCAATAACCCTACTGGTTTCAATGCTGTCTATTCCTGGAGGACCTGTCTCGAAGTCAGGGTTGCTCAAAGGAAGTAGTTCAGCGTTCACCATTAACACACCATCTTCTGGAGTGTCAGGGAAAGGAGATTCTACGCTCATCTTTACACCTGCTAAGACTTCTGCATCTCCAAACTTTACTCTTGCAGAACCTTCTGCAGTAGTCACAACATCTAATTCAATAGATATTTCTCTTAGGTCTTGAGGACCTCTACCATCTAATCTAACTCCTTTAATTAAAGAGTTTTTTATATGATCTTTTACTTCTTGATTCATTTTCTTTCACCTAATTCATATTTTGCTTTTATTGCCTGTTTTTGTACGTCAGATATTTTCTTTAAAACAGGTTTAGCAAATTCTAATGCTTCTAGTAATTGTTTCTTACTAACAATCCCATCCATTTGAAGCAATGTTATTTCTTCAGTGCTAGGAATCATAGCTAAAGGTATATCCGGAGATTCATTTTCTCCCATATGTTCTTCAGGACCATCTAAGTCGACTACTAAGTTTCCTTCAACATAACCCACAGCAACTGAACTTATCATGTCTTTCATTATAATTCCTGCATCAGCTAAAGCCATAGCAGCAGCACATATACCTGCACATCTACTACCTGCATTTGTTTGAGGAAGCTCTATGAAGACATCCACTACTGTGTTAGGAAATTGTGATAAGTCAAGTACAGGGGTTAAAGCTTTTTCTGTAACCATACTTATCTCTTTACTTCTTCTACTAGGACCAGGTCTTACCCTACTCCCATCTCCTGCGTACGGAAGCATGTTATAATTACATCTTAAAATACCTTTCTTAGGATCTTGTAAGAACCTAGGATGTAACTCTCTAGGACCATAAACAGCTGCTAAAGCCTCGGTATCTCCTATTTTGAACCTTGCGCTTCCATCAGCTCTAGCAATTACTCCTACTTCTGCCTCTATTTTACGAGGCTCATCCATTTTTCTGCCGCTAGGCCTTTTGAACTTACTCATCTTTACCACCTTTATAATCTTTAGTTAGCTCATCAAGTAAAGCTTTGACTCTGTCAGTCAAGCCTTGTGTGTGTGCTTCTTGTTCTATTAATCTGATTGCTTTGAAAGCTGCAGATTCCATTTGAGGCTCACCCATAAACCAAACGACTCCGTTTTGACCCACCGTTATTCTACAGCCTGTCGCATCATTTATCATTTTAACCATTGAGCCTTGTTTCCCTATTATTCTAGGAACTTTGTTGCAGTCAACTTTTATCACTCTTCCCCCTCTAAGTCTTCTAAGACCTTGTCCTTTAGCAGATAAATCTACTAAATTTTGGGTCGTAACACTAGTTATTTTTACAACTGCATAATCATCTAAAGCGAAATATTTTGATAAGTCAGCACCTTTTTTAATGAAGTCAAAACTTGCTTCTCTTAAAGGTAAAACTGCGCTGTAAGGACTATTTATGTCCATTCTCCAGCCACTCATTAAGATATCTTCTACTTTTCCTATTACTGTGTCTCCTTCTTTAGGTAAATATCTTCCTGATAGAGGAGTTACCTTTAAAACCTTACCATCTACATTCAATATACCTAATCTGTTAACGATTACTTGTTCTTTTAATCTATATGTTCCTGTGCTAGGCAAGTAATCCATACCTTCACTTATTATTTGGCCGGGAACCACGACTTCTCTTTCTTTTGCTAATAATTTTCCCATTATTTTTCACCTTTGTAAATTTATATTAACTTGACCACTAGTTCTGGAGTTTAATTCGTCCATTAATTCAGGTACAATACCTGAAGGAACTAGTATTTGGCAAGTCATTCCGCTGGCATGCCAATCCTCTGATTTAAGCGTGCCATAATTTAATATGAATCCTCTGAGACTTGAAGCAAAGTTCATAGGGAGCTCGATTATCATTAAAGTATCATCCTTTTTTATAGGTATAATAGGTTTTAATGCGTCAATAGCCCTACTAACTTGATCTTCAGCCCTTTCAAATTCACTAATCTTAACTTTTGCTTCGTTTAAAGCATTTTCAATTCTAGAAGTTGGATGAGGCGTGTTAGATTTAGGATTTATAGTTGTTTTATGAATTATATCCACAATCTTTTTCCTTTTATCCGCTCTAAGTTTTTCTCTGTGTTCAGCAGTGAGTTGAATTTCACCTTGTTTTATTATCGTATTTGCAATAGAATTAAAATCAAGTGTTTTGAAAACTTCTCTTAAATCTTCTTCTTTTGCAAAAACTCCTTTTTTAGCATCAGAAAAAACGTCTTGAGCTCTAACAACTTCATCAATGTCAACTTCTTTACCTTTCTTATAATCAATAGCTAAATCAGGCTCTATAACTAGCTCAAAAGATTTTCCAAATTTCTCGTATCTAGCCAAGTTAAAACTGACCCTTTCATGATCATAAGTTATTCTTCTCATTTTATTAATTTTTCAAGTTTAGATTTTTCAACTTTTTCCATATCTTTAGATTTAGTGGATATCTTAGCCGCATCAACTCTAGAAGCAGTTAGTTTACTTCCTAAAATTTTTTTCAATATTTTAATAGCGAGCTCCAGTCCTTCATCCATAGACATGTTTTCTTTGTACTCCTTTTGTAAAAGTTCATCCGCTTCCGCACCTGCTTCACCAATAATAGTTGCTTTGTATTGATAAAAAAGACCTGTCGGATCCGTTTCGAACAAACAAGGCTTATCATCATCAACTCCTGCAACTAAAACTGATACTCCAAAAGGTCTAAGACCTCCACTTTGAGTACATAGTTGCTTTAAACTAGCGATGTCTTTAACAATAGAAATAGTATCTATTGGAGAATCGAATTCTACTCTGTGTTGCTGCGCCTTGATTTGAGATCTTTCAACTAAAACCCTTGCATCACTCAGTATGCCTGCAGCAGTAGCCATTATGTGATCATCAATCTTAAATATTTTCTCTATGCTGTCAGGAATAACTAATTTATTCACAATCCTTCTATCTGTAACTAAGATAACTCCGTCTTTGCAAACAATGCCCACTGCAGTATTTCCAAGTTTAACAGTTCTCTTAGCATACTCAACTTGTAGTAGTCTTCCATCAGGACTAAACATTGTTATAGCCCTATCATAACCCATCATTTGGTGTTGTACTGGTTCCATTAATTTTCACCTTTTCTAATCTTTTACATTACTTAAAGAACCCGACACTTTTGTAACAGTAAGTATCACTGGATTCATATTTATATGAGATACGAAAAGCATAGCCGCCTTAACCTTATCTAAAGCTCTTGAAGAACTCTTAATTATAGCAACGTTTTTCTTAGTGTCAAAATTCACAGGAACAATACCTGCATCAGCAGAATCAAATATTCCTAGCAAGCCATTTAACTGATTTACAATATCTGCTAAAGCATTTCTAGGATTAAAACCTTCAATAGGCAATATTTTTATCTGCAAATAACGTTTTTTTTCTCTTAAACTAGGCATTAAACCTTTTATCCTTAACATTTTGTATCTAAGAAGTAACCTCTCGCTTCTTTTCTCTTCACAAAAAAAGTAAGAGAGATTTATTTATAAAAGTATTGATTATAAGCAGAAACTATATTCGCACTTGATTTAAGACTGAGCTATTTCAAACAATTGTAAGTTATGTGCCTGGCTAGCCACCGCAACATAATCTCCATTCCACTGT
>SKIS01000002.1 GCA_007116295.1 Candidatus Woesearchaeota archaeon
TAAGGAACAAGCCACCATATATGTCTTACGAAAAAATAATTGCTAAAGCAGCCCTTGATATTGAAGCAATTAAATTAAGACCAGAAGATCCTTTTGAGTGGGCTTCAGGTTATAAGATGCCCATATATAACGATAATAGAAAATTCTTATTTTATCCACAGCAAAGAAAATTTTTAGCTCGAGTTTTTAAAGAAATTTTAGAAGAAAAAAATATTTCTTATGATGTAATAGCAGGAACTTCTACTGCAGGAATTTCACCGGCAACAACATTAGCAGACCTTTTGGAAAGACCACTAATTTATGTTAGAGATAAGCCTAAAGGACATGGGCTGCAAAACCAAATAGAAGGAATAGATGCGAATTCTGATTTGACAGGCTTAAGAGTTATTTTAGTTGAAGACTTAATATCAACAGGAGGAAGTTCAGCTAAAGCAGTTCAAGCTATTAGAGATGCAAACGGAGAGTGTAATTATTGTTTATCAATATTTAACTACGGCTTTGATGAAGCCTCACAATTATTTAGTAATATGACACCTCCTTGTAATGTTATATCCCTTTTGAACTATACTCCTTTAATACAAGTAGCAGAAGAAACAGGATATATAGCCAGCAAACAAGTTAAGTTGCTTCAAGAATGGAGAGAAAATCCTTTTGGTTGGGGAGAAAACAATGGTTTTCCAAAAGTAGAAAAGTAAAAATATTCAATTCTTATCAAACCAAACCTTTTTTTGATTTTTTGGATCTTCGTTATAATTGACAAGTACTTCTTCTCCTTTTGATATATTTTGTGGTGGGAAAAAAGTTACTCAAAGCAAGTTTAACAATCTTTATATAATAAAACTAATTTTCTAGAGATGCATGAGTGATATTATTATCGGCGTTGTAGAGAAAGTGAAGATAACTTCTACTTCAAATGATAAATCTACAACTGTTTTAGCAAGAATAGATACAGGTGCTTCAAGAAGCAGTATAGGTGTAAACTTGGCTGCTGAGCTTAATTTAGGACCTATAAAAGATCAGGCAACTGTTAGAAACGCTAATGGCGTAACTTACAGGCCAGTAGTAGAGGCAGTTATAGAACTTGGTGGAAAAAAAATTAAGGAACAATTTACAATAGCTAATAGAAATAGGATGAACTACAAAGTTTTAGTTGGTAGAAACGTGTTAAAACAAGGTTTTTTAATAGATACCTCAAAGGAGAATAAAAATGGTTAAAGCAGCAGTTATAAGTCTTGGAAGTACTAGTAGTCAGTGGACAATTGATGCTATGAAGAACTATTTTGATCAAGTCGATAATATTAATCTAAAAGAATTAGAAATAAGCATAAGCGGAAAAAATGCTAGTTTACTATATAAAGGAAAGCCTTTAGAAGAGTACGATTGTATTTATGCTAAAGGAAGTTTTAGATATAGCCAGGTTTTAAGAAGTCTTAGCACTATTTTACAAGAAAAGTGCTATATGCCTATTGCAAGTGAAGCTTTTACAGTGGCACATGATAAGCTATTAACTCATTTGATGCTTCAACAATACAACGTTCCTATGCCTAAGACATATATTAGTACTACTATTAACGCTGCTAGAGATTTGCTTAGTAAGATGAATTATCCTATCATTATGAAGTTTCCTCAAGGGACACAAGGAAAAGGAGTGATGTTTGCAGATTCATATAGTAGTGCTTCAAGTATATTAGACGCTCTTAGTGCTTTAAAACAAAGTTTTATCATACAAGAATACGTTGAAACTAGTAATAGCGATGTTAGAGCTTTTGTTGTTGGAGAAAAAGTTGTTGCTGCAATGGTCCGAAGAGGTAAGAGTGATGAAAAGAGAGCAAATATACACGCAGGAGGTGTTGGTGAGCCCGTTGAACTTGACCCTTACACAAAAGAAATTGCTATAAAAGCAGCTCAAGCTGCAGGAGCAGATATTTGCGGAGTAGATATACTGGAAGGCGCTAAAGGCCCAGTGGTTTTAGAAGTGAATATAAGTCCAGGGCTTCAAGGAATAACTAAGGCTACGAAAGTAGATGTGGCAGATAAAATTGCAAGATATCTTTACAGAAGAGCAACTGAGCATTTAAACAAAAAACATAATATGAATAAAAGTAATATAATGACCGATGTTAATAACGGAGGAGAAATTATTACTAACGTTGAGTTTAGAGGATCCAGGATACTTCTTCCTGAGCTCGCAACAACTATTTCTAGGATTTCTAATAAGGACCAAGTTCAAATCAGTATGAAGAAAGGACGTGTTAGCCTGGATAAGTTAGATATAAACTGATTCTAATTTCAAGAGTTTTTCTTTGATGCGTTTTCCTTCTTTAAATCCACCAACATCGTTTTTTGCAACTATTCTATGGCAAGGAATTATTATTAGATGATTGTTTTTTGAAAGATAATTACCTACTACCCTCGCCTTATTTTCTGTTCCAAAAACTTTTTTAGAAATCTCAGCGTAAGTCATAGAAGTTCCATAAGGAACATCGATTAGTTTTTTATAAAAGTCTATTTGTGACTTTGTCCCTTGCATTTTTAGGTTTAAATCAAATCCTCTTCTTGTTCCTAAAAAGTATTCTTCTAGTTGTTTTTTAGCCTGCTCAGACGTCTTGTTTGGAAACTCTTTTGTTTGATCAGAAAACTCTACTTTTAATACTATGTCTTCATCAGCAACTATTTTTATATTTCCAACACTCGTTTTTAGTATAGAATAATTCATTTGTACTCTGCTTTCTCACTTACTATAGCAGAATTACCAGAAGGATCTTCAATTTTTATATCAATAGAGTCTTGACCCCAAATCACTTTAGTTAATTTTTTTATGTGATTTTTTGCTTTTTTTCTTTCAGTATTATCATCAGCGCTATCTCTTACGTTTTCAAGAGTTTTTTTCATTCTGTTTAGTATTCCTTCTATGTTAGTAACATATCCGTTACTAGCACTTCCTGGCTCGATGTTTCCAACTCTACCTATTTTTATTGTTGCACTACTAGATTTTATAACTCTAACTTTCATGTCTTCTTCTGATTCTACTTTGAAAGAGCATTTTATAGGTCCTTTTTCTTCCTCAGATTCAACGTCTGACTGGTGATATCCACACTTCTCATCTTCACAAGTCATAGAAAATATTATTACGTTTCCAAAGAAAGGGACTTCTCTTTCCATTTGCCTAAGTGTCAATGTATCTTTCAGACACATAGGGCATTTTTCTCCATGTAATACTTCTATTTCTTCACTCATAATATTTAGCTAGTTTTTGTTATTTAAAAGCTTATGTATTTGTTAATTATTATAATAAAGAGGTTAAAAGAAATTGTAAATTATTTTTATGACTTAAATTGTTAATGTTTACTCTGTAATAGTTGAAAATAAAAATATCGAAGTTTGTTTAGCGTCTTTTTTTATATATATTTTTTCTATGACCTATATCTATGACGAGAATCAATAATTTATCTTTTTCTAGATCAACAATAATTCTGTAATCACCAACCCTAAATTTATAAGATTTCTCCCCCACTAATCTTTTGAGGTATGACCGAGGCCTAATACTGAGTTTTTCTAACGAATAAATTATTCTCTCCCTATCTTTAGAGTTTAATTTATCAAGAAATTTTTTAACTCTTTTTGATAATATGATATCATACACTAAAAATCCACCTCTTGATCTGCTCAAAAACAAATTTTTTTGTGCCGAGTTTTAAAAACCTACTTGACACCATATTTCTTTTTGAGCTCCGCTAAAGTTACAAATTTTCCCTCAGCTATTTCTTTTCTAGAAATCTCAATATCTTTTTTTGTTTGTTCAGATAGTTCTTTAGTGTCCTCAATTATGCTCCATATTACTTCTTCATAGGTTTCTCTGCTAAAAAGCTTCATTTTGTTTAGCTCTTTCTTTAAATCTGAACTTATCTGAATTGTTGTTGATCCCATAGTAAACTATAATACGCCATAGTATATAAATATTATGGCGATTAAACTTAAAAAGAATTAATTAAATCGCTCTTCAAACACAACCATCAAATAATTAAATAAAAAAAGTTAAAAAGAAAAAAAGTGCTTATTCATCAAGCTCATCTGTTGCTGAATTTCTGTAAATTTCAGCGAAACTAGGAGTTACGACTATGTAATCTTCTCCAAATCCAGCCACATCTCCAGACATTGCATGACAAGTCTTTTTTAATTTGTTAATAGCTCTTTTAAGCTCAACTATGTCCTTTTCTCTTAGCGGCTTTATGTTAACTAAACAAATTGTTTTTCCTTCTCTTAATGTGTCAAGTATTGGTTTTACTTGGACAAAGTCTTCTAATACAAATGGCCTTACTATTACCTTTTGACTTTCTTGTGATGTCCTTGCAGTATCTAACTCTAAATACTCTTCTTCTCCTTCTAGTTCGTCGAACTCGTCTTTTTTCATCCCTGTTTTTGATAAGAATTTTTTAAACATAGTTACCCTCCTGATTAGTTATAAAATAATAGCCTCTAGCATTGTATTTAAAGCTTTCGATTAATCTAATAGTTTTTTAGCCATATATGGACCTTCGAGCACATAGCCTATTTTTCTATAATATTCCCTAACACCCACTCCACTAATGACCAACATCTTATTTTTTCCTTCTTTTTTTGCTATTTCTTCCGCTTTAGCCATTAACTTTTTTCCAAAGCCTTTGTGTTGAGTTTTCCCATCATCTCCAATAGCAATTGCTTGTCCATAAACATGAAGCTCTCTTATAATCGCAGTTTTATCTGTGAATTCTTCTCTTAGGACTTCATTTGGAATGCGAAGTCTTACAAATCCCAGTAAATTGTCTTCTTCATCTACTAAACTTATAAAGTAATCAGTACCTTCACTTGCTTCATATTTTAAGTTTTTAAACTTAGGCGTGCCAATAATTTTCTTTCTTCCTATCTCCCTTGCTTTTATGTCATTTAACTCATAGCCCTTTTCCTTCATTTTTATCTCTACTAGCTGCCTTAAGTTGTTTTTAGTAACCCCATCTTCACTGTATTTTGTAGGTATGTCTCTTTGAACCCTCATAATCCTACAATACTCAGGAACATATTTTACCATCTCACTTATTATATCAGCAGCATCCTCCGTGTTTAGCGGAGTATACTTTCCTTGCTTCCAATCTAAGTATAGTTTGGTTCCGGGCATCACCATCGTTGGATAAACTTTTAGCATGTCAGGTTTATACGCGGGGTTTTCAAATAGTTCTTTGTAGCACCAAATATCGTCTTCTTTGCTTACTCTTGGAAGCCCAGGCATCATGTGAAAATTTAGTTTAAACCCTAAGTTTTTTAGTATTCTGACGCTATCTTTACTATCTTGCAAATCATGTCCTCTATGTGTTTCTTGAAGTACTTCATCAAAAAGAGTTTGTATTCCTAATTCAACTCTTGTACAGCCAAGTTTTAACATTTCGTTTCCATGATCTAAAAGACCCCAATCAGGCTTTGTCTCTATTGTAAGCCCTATGCATCTTATTCCAGCTGTTTCGTTTAATTTTTTGGCTTGTTCTAAACCAATCTTAATTCTTTCTTGTTTTAAATCTAATAATTTTTGTTTTATTCTAGCAGTTCTTTCCTTGTTTTTTATACTACCTGGTAGCTCAAAGAATTCTTTGAATTTTTCTAAGTTTAAAGCATCTAAACCTTTTTTGTCTTTATCAAAAAACATTTCTCCAAAGTCGTTCATGGCCATGAAAGCATCCCTTACAAATCCTTCTTGGTACTCATGATCATAACTTGGAAAAGTTCCTCCCATAACTATTAGTTCTACTTTGTCAGGACTTTGTCCTATAGCTACGTATTGCTCTAAGCGGTTCATTACTTGTAAGTATGCATCGTAATCGTTTCTTATACCTCTAAGAGTGCTAGGTTCGTGGCCAGTATAGCTTTGAGGAACATCACCAAAGTAACTATCTGGACCTCCAGGACAAAAAGTACATTTTCCATGAGGACATCTTAGTGGCGCAGTCATTATTGCAACAACTGCTACTCCGCTACCAGTCCTCATAGGCTTTGTTTTTAAATACTTTCTTAGCTGAGGAACTATTTTTTCATCTGCACTTAGAAGAATTTCTATATCTGAAGGTATGTTAGGAGTTTTGTACTTCCTACATAATCTTATTTTTTCTTGTGCTAACTCTTTTTTTGTTGGCTTTTTTTCTAGCACATATTTTATTACAGCATCATGAAAGTCTTTTTTAGTTAAACCAGCCATATTTTAGAGGATTTCTTTTAATTTTATAAGTGTTACCAATTCAAAACTTTTTTATAGACTTTTAGCTTTGATTTAGCTATGAGTGAAGAAAGCCCTGAAGAATTGTTGAAAAAGCAAATTGAAAATTGTATTTTTTGTAAGATAGTAAATGGAGAGATGGATAGCAGAAAAGTTTTTGAGGACGAAAACTTTTTCGCGTTTTTAGATATTAATCCCTCTAGCGAAGGACACGCAGTTATAGTTCCAAAGCAACATTTACAAGTTGCTGCTCAACTACCTCCAGAATTAAGTGCTAAGCTAGCAATCCTAGTTC
The DNA here is from genome assembly GCA_007116295.1 of Candidatus Woesearchaeota archaeon. Lineage (GTDB taxonomy): Archaea > Nanobdellota > Nanobdellia > Woesearchaeales > 21-14-0-10-32-9 > SKIS01. The sequence goes on from SKIS01000002.1 coordinate 6,534, forward strand.
AAGAACTTAGTAGGCAAATGCTTAAAAACCTAGGCGCTAGTGGAACAACGTTTGTTGTTGGTAGCGGAGTTGCTGCGGGTCAAAGGTTGCCCCATGTTTCTTTTCATTTAATTCCAACTTATAAAAACAAAGTTATAAAGAGTGAAGAAAAAGAGCTAGATGTTAAAGTAGCTGAAAAAGTAAAGGAGGGATTGGGAGCATGATATTGCTTGAAGATGACGATATCAAAGTTTTGGCTCCTGCAAAGGGTTTTGCTGATGGACAAATAAATATTGTTCCTAATCAAAAAGCGTTGATATTAGAGCAAGTGCCTTCTGTTTTACTTGGGAAAATGTTTCAAGTCGCAGTTAAACTTAGTTCTGTTCAGTTTGAAAGTCTAGGAGTTCAAGGAACTAACATAGTTATTCAAAACGGAGTTAGTAGTGGCCAAGAAGAAGGAGTTTTTTCTATGAAGCTTATTCCTAGAAAAGAAGGTGACGGATTAGTTTTTTATGAGTCTAAACAAGCAACTCCAAGTGAGCTTGATGACGTATTGCATAGGCTTTTAAAAGATGAGCCAGAAGAAGATCTTGATGAAGCTCAAAAAGAGATTGTTGAAAAGCCTCAAGAGATACCTTCTCATTTGTATAAGAGTTTGAGAAGGATGCCTTAGATAAAAAGTAATATTATGTAAGTTATTAAAAAGCTTGGTATGAAAGGAATTCCTTCTCTTACAGTAACTTTTTTTACTCCTAAGCTTTTTAGTTTATTTATTTGTTTTTGTGTAATGCCGTTAGAGTTTATATCTAGCTTTTGGCCTTTGTAAGTAGTGGTTAATATCCAGTCTCCTTCTACTAGTTTGCTTACAGCTATTTTTTTTATTAAGGCTTCTTTTTCTACTGCTTTAACGAATTCACTTAAAAATAATATGAATAAACTACCAAGTATTAGTATTGTCGCGACTAAGATTAAGGAAGATGTATTTATTGGTACA
>SKIS01000025.1 GCA_007116295.1 Candidatus Woesearchaeota archaeon
ATTAAGGAAGATGTATTTATTGGTACAAATAAATAAAGAGCTATTACAAGTATAATATTTAAAATTAAGAGCAAAAAGCCAGTGTATAAATTTTTTTTATCCAAAACATTTTTTTTGTATTCTTTGATCATTTTATTTTTATTTTTTAAAGCTAAAGCAATCATCCAAATCAAGCCATACACCGCACCTATTATGAATGTCCCTATTACAAATATTAATAGTGGCTGAGAAAATATTTCTGTGTTAAAAAAATATCCTAGTATTGCTCCAACACCCATTAGCATCTTAGCATCACCTCCACCCCATTGTCCTACGTAAAATAGTGCGAGTCCTATTAATGCACCTACTGCAAGTCCTGCAAGGCTTTGAAGAAAAAATATCCAATTATTATGTAAAAGAGATCCAGAAAGTCCTAATATTAATCCTATTGCTATAAGTAAGTAATTTACTGTGTTTGGTACCTCTCTTCTTTTTATATCAGTTATAGAGCCATAAATCATGCCTATTAAAAGTACAATTTTTCCTATCATCTGTCTAGATTCTCCTTTATGTATTTTATATGATTGTATTTGTCTTCTTTATATTTTTTCTTTTGGAATTTATGATCTTTAAACATTTTTTGTACTTGTTTTCCCGCTAAGAAATGCGGAGCTATTACGTAGTCTGCCCCGTCGCTGTAAAGCTCTAATGCACCACGAGCATTTTTAGCACTTAGTACTGCTATTTTTTCATGTTTTTTTGCTACTTGTAGTATTAGTTTGTTTGCTTGAAGATCAGGAACAGCACTTATTATCATTTTTGAGTTTCTTATAGGAAGAGTGTTTAAGAATTCTAAGTCTTTTTCATCACCATATACTATATTTATACCTTCTGAAGAGTATTTTTTTACTATATTAGGATCTATGTCTACTATTAAGTATTTTATTTTTTTATCTAATGAGTCTATTATTAAGTTTCCTAATCTTCCGTAGCCGAAAAGTATTACATCATATGTAGAAGAAATCGTTTTATCTTCTTCTTTAACATCCTTTTTTTGAAAGAAGTCTAGCACAGGTTTGAATTTAAAGTAAAGTCTTTCACCGTATAATATCATGTACGTGCTTATGCTTATTGTTATTATTCCTATAAGTGTTACAAAGCTCAGTATTTCCGTTGATAAATCACCTATACTTACACCTAGCGCGATTAGTATTAATGAAAATTCGCTTATCTGCGCTACTGTGAGTCCTGCTAAAAATCCTGTCCTTGATTTGTAGCCTAATCTTGTCATTAATATGACTACTATTAGTACGTTTCCTATTATGATAAATAAGCTTAGTATTATTACTGGTAATATGTACATCCCTAAGCTTTCGAAGACCATTTGGCTTCCAAGATATATGAAGAACATGAATATGAAGAAATCTCTTATTGGTTTTAGTGTGCTAGTCATTTTTTGCCTGTAAGGACTTATGCTGAGAGTTATACCTGCTAATAGAGCTCCTACTTCTATGCTGAAGTTAAAAACGGCGAATACTGATGCTGCTGCGAGACACCAACCTATTGTGAATAGTAATAAGAATTCTTGGTTTTCAGCAACTTTTTTTGTTATGTGAGGAAGGACGTAGTATCCAAATAATAGGAACGCTATTATTATTGCAACCCCCAGTAATAGATTTGAAAGTATTACTCCTATTGTTCCTTGAGCAGAAGTACTTATTATGAGTAAGAGTATCATTGCTACAAGGTCTTGAACTATTAAAAAACCCATACTTATTTTACCGTAAAGAGTGTCAAGATCTCCTTTATCGCTAAGGAGTTTCATTATTATTATTGTACTGCTAAATGTTAATGCTATAGCTACGTAGATACTTACCTTTAAGCTGAAGCCTAAAGCGAGCATTATAGCTAAGCCTATAATTGTTGTGAATAGAACTTGACCTAAACCTGTTATGAGGCTTATTTTTCCTACTTCTTTTATTATTTTTGGGTTTAAATGAACCCCTACCATGAATAAAAGTAAGGCTATTCCTATTTCACTAAAGGCATGAATTGCTTCACTACTAGTGCTTAGGTTTAAGAAGTAAGGGCCTGCTAAGATACCTGTTATTATGTATCCTATAAGCATTGGTTGTTTTAAGTATTTCATAAAGCCGCTGATTAAAACAGCTAAGAATATTATGAAGCTTATTTCAACAAATACGTTATCTAACATGTTTTTTTACCTTTGTATATTCTAAACCCAGAACCTTTTTTGGAATCATCAAGATTACCATATACTTCTTGGATTTTTTCTCCAAGAACTTTTCCTCCTTTTTTGTGCCGAGCTACAAGTTGTAATGTTCCGCCTGGCTTTAAAAAGTTAATGCTTTGCGTTATTATATCAAAACAAGTTTGTCTTCCTGCTGCGTAAGGAGGATTAGTTATTATCACGTCAAATTTTTCGTTTATATTTGAAAATAAGTCTGATTTTTTTATTTTTACATCTAAGTCTAATTCTTTTTTATTTAGTCTGGCTAATTTTAGTGCTCTTTGACTTATATCACTAAGTGTTACTTGGAGTGAAGGATGAAATTTTTTGAGAGCCATACCCATAACTCCGTAGCCACATCCCAAGTCTAAAACTTTTTGGTTTTGCTTTATCTCAGCGTTTTCTATTAATAGTTTTGATGCGTTGTCTAATTTTTTTTTTGAAAAGACACCTGATGAGCTGTATATTTCAAATTGTCCTTTCTTTGTAGAAACAATTATTTTAAATGGCTCAAAGTCTGTGTTTTGATTTGGGCTGTAGTAATGAGTCATCTTATTATTCCTAGTGATCTGTAGGCAAGTAAATTTGCCACTCGGGTTAGCTCTCTTGGAGTTTGACCTTCTAATATTATACAAAAGTCTTGCGTGTATATTCTTGTTTGGTCTGCTACTCTAAGTTCTATAACTATGTTTTCAGGCGAAGAGAGCTCACAATTATATATTGCAAAACCTTCTATTTGGTCTGTGAATCCCGACCTGGTTTGTATTCCTAGTACTCTACTTGTTACTTTGCTTACTTCAACACCTGCAATCCCCATGTTACCATCAGTTGAGTAGTTAGCATCCAAGCCTATTTTTAATTCTTGTCCTCTTATTTGAGCCAGTCTTAAAAGAGAGTTAGCTGTTGAATTGTAAGGTATATGATCTATTGTGCTTGGATGATGATAAAAAGGTACTTCTTGAGGACCATAAACACTATTTAACTCCACATAATAAAATCCGTTTTTGTACTCAAAAGTATAGTCTCCGTATACGTAAGGATCAGGTCCACTAAGTCCTATTATGAAACCCCCCAGTATTACTAGTGCTGTTGCAATAATTATAACTGTTATTACCAGTCCTTGAGATACCGAGTTTTGTTCTTTTTTCATTTTATATTATGTTTGCGTTGTTTAATATTATGTAATCTCTTATTGCTAATAAGTCAAAGTTAAATCCGCTGAGTATAAAGCAGTTTTCTTCTATTTTGTGTATCCCTGTTGTGTAGTTAGCTTCTTCAAGCGTGTAAGGTACTAGTAATACAGGGCTTTGCTCACTCCCTAAATCACATGTTATTTGATTGTCACCTTCTAAGTATCCTCTGTTAACACTTCTTTGACTAAACAAAGCTATATCTTCAATCACCCTAGATATTATTGCAGGGTCTAAGTCAAAGTCTATTAAGTGTTCTTGTTTGCTTGTTATTTGATAAGAAGATGCATCTCTTAGTGCTTGCTTTGTTTCTCTGTCAACATCTAAGTTTTCTACCATGAAAGGATCGTTGTAAAAAGGTACTTCTTGACCGTTTATGTCTGTAACTAAAAGAGTGACTCCGTTAAAGTTGGCTAGTCTGAATTGTGTTCCGTAAAAATCTATTGCTTGACCTCCAAAGCCTGCAAGTGGACCCATAGCTACGAATCCTGCTACGCCTACGACCATTATTGCTGCTAAGAAAAGTCCTACTATTAGGTTTCTTCTTTTTCTTTTTTCTTCTTGTTTTCTTCTGCGCTTACTCATATAAAACTATAGTTAACACTACTTATTTTTAAAAGTTATGTTGTTTTTTAGATTTCAAATGCGAAGTTTGACTAAACTAATGCAAAGTAAAGTTAATAAATAGAAATTATTTTAAGTTAAAAGGCATTCAGAAAACAAATGAACGAAAAACAACACAAAGAAGCGTTTAGAAAAGAAACTCAAAACAACCCACAAAAATACTACGCTACTAAATTCTTAGAAAAAGAAGGCTTTCAAAGACAAAAATGTAAAAAAACCCAGATCTATTTTTGGTCGACACAAAAAAGAGACTATTGCGGAGATGCAGCAATAGAAAAAGGATTTGATTTTTTTGAAAATAACCCTTCTCAAAAAAATTATAGTTACAGCGAAGTCTGGAGTGAGTTCAAACAACACATGAATCAAAGAGGTTACAGCGATATAAAAAGATATAGCGTGGTAGCTCGCTGGAGAGACGATACTGATTTTGTTCAAGCAAGCATATACAACTTTCAACCATACGTAGTAAGTGGTCAAGTAAAGCCACCTAAAAATCCCTTAGTAGTACCACAATTCAGCCTCAGATTTAACGATATAGACAACGTAGGTAGAACGATGTCTCACTTCACAGGCTTTGTAATGATAGGCCAACACACATTTGTAAATGAAGATGATTGGAATCAAGAAAAATATTTCAAAGATTTATATGAATTTTTCACACTCAATCTCAAAATATCCAAACACGAACTAATACTACACGAAGATATCTGGGCAGGAGGAGGAAACATGGGCCCCTGCATGGAAATATTTTGTAGAGGAATGGAACTCGCAAACCAAGTATACATGCTATACGATATAACAGATGGAAAGAAAGATTTGAAGATAAAAGTCTTGGATATGGGGATGGGGCATGAAAGAGTTACCTGGTTTAGTCAAGGAAAGTCAACTGCATACGACGCTGTTTTCCCAGCAGTTATGAAAAAGTTATACGAAAGAGTAGGAGTTTCTCCAAATCCTGACGTGATAAAAGATTACCTGCCATACGCCTCTTATCTTAACACAGACGAAGTTGAAGATATGCAAAAAGCATGGGAGAGAGTTGGAGAAAAAACAGGGATAAGCGTAGATGTTTTGAAGAAAGAACTAGAACCATTAAGGCAGCTTTACAGCGTAGCAGAACACTGCAGATCACTACTTGTCTCAATAAATGACGGAGCACTTCCAAGCAACGTTAAAGGAGGATATAATTTGAGAGTTATACTTAGAAGAGCTCAAAGATTTATTTGGGAAAATAATTGGGATTTGGAATTAAAAGAAGTGTGTGAGTGGCACGCAAAAGAACTAAAAGAAGTTTTCCCAGAGCTTGGAGAAAATTTAGCACACGTAAAGAAAATATTAGATGTTGAAAAACAAAAATATGAAGAAACACAAAGTAAAAACAAGAAACTAATAAGTCGTTTAGTGGATGAGAAAAAGATTTCTTTAGATAAATTACTTGAACTATATGATAGTCACGGTATAAGCCCTGAAGATATTTTATTTGAATACAAAAAAAGAGGAGAAAAACCAAGCTTTAAAGTTCCAGAGAATTTTTACTCATTGGTGTCTCAACGGCACGAAGATAAAAAAGAAGAGGAGAAAAAGATTATTTTTGAAGTAGAAGACGAGCCAGATACAACTGCTCTTTACTATGATCATTATGACTACGTGGACTTTAAAGGTAAAGTGTTAAAAATCCTAACAAAAGAAGGTTTTCATTACGTTTTACTCCATAAAACAGCGTTCTATCCTACAAGTGGAGGGCAAGAACACGACGTAGGACTTTTAGAAGATGTGAAAGTAATTGATGTTATTAAACAAGGCGCAAAGATACTTCATAAATTAGAAACCAAGCCTTCATTTAAAGTAGGAGATGTTGTTAGTGGAAAAGTGGACTTTGATAGAAGACTTCAGCTAACACAACACCATAGCGCAACTCACCTAATCACAGGAAGCGTTAGAGACATTCTAGGCAGTCATGTTTGGCAAGCAGGAGCTTCTAAGACTTTAGAAAAAGGAAGACTGGACATAACTCATTATGAGAATTTAACAGAAGAAGAATTGGAAAATATAGAAAGAAAAGCTAACGAAGCCATAAGTCTGAATCTGCCTATATACAAAGAGTTTATGAGTAGAGATAAAGCAGAAGCATTATACGGAGTGAGAATATATCAAGGAGGCGCAGTTCCTGGTAAAACTATACGGATAGTTAACATAGAAGGATTTGATGTTGAAGCTTGCGGAGGCACACATCTAGATGTGACAGGAGATGTTGACCATATAAAAATAATCAAGACCTCAAAGATACAAGACGGAGTTGTTAGAATAGAGTTCGTAGCAGGAAAAGCAGCTAAAAAAATCATGATAGAAAACAAACAAATGCTCCAAGAAATAAAGATGCTACTTAGCTGCAAAGAAAATCAGATACCTGCAAGAACAACAGAGCTTTTTTCTAAATGGAAAAAGGTTAAGAAAGGAAAGTTAAAAGAGTTCAATTTGGTTTCTACAGAGACTTCAAGTGGAGATGTGTTAAAACAAGCAGCAGACAATCTTAAAACTCAGCCTCAGCACTTAGTTAAAACTATTAAAAGATTCTTAAAAGATATAGAAAATAAACTATGAAAAAGATTAAAGAGAAAAGTAAGGCTAAGGCAAAGAAACTAAAGGAAGATATTATACGTCATAAAGTTTTTTTATCAATACTAATCGCCCTAGTTCTTTTTTTAGGTATTAATTATTATAATGAAGGATTTACCCATATGTTTTTACATTCTGATACAAGTGAAATAGTAGACTACTTTGATAATTTTGGGAGCTTTGCAAGCGTTGTTTTTGTTTTGTTCATAGTTTTAGAAGTTGTGTTAATAAGCGTTATACCAAGCATACTATTATATGTTACAGGAGGAATAATATTTGGAACAAGTTACGGAGTTATACTTATACTAATAGGAAACATTATAGGCGCAAGCATCTGTTTTTTTTTAAGCAAATATTTTTTGAAAGATTATTTTGAAGCGAAGATACCTCCAAGAGCCTTAGATAAATTTCATAAGTACACTGATAAATACGGGGCGTATGCTTTGTTTTTACTTAGATTGAATCCTTTTACTTCAAGCGATGTTTTTAGTTATGTAGCAGGAATTACCCGTATGCGTTATTGGAGTTTTATAATCAGCACGTTCTTAGGATTAGTACCGCTAGTAATATTCACTGTTTATATAGGAGCAGACCTAGTTGCAAATAACGACTTCTTGATGTACGTATTTGTAATAGGCGGACTGCTTTACGTACTCGCATTTGTTTACTTACTAGCCAAGCCTAAAGTCAAATCATAAATTTTCCGTCTTTGAAGATGATTTTTTGAGAGCCGTCTTTTAGGGTTGCAGTTACCACTCTGTCTTTTGTGCTTACTATATCTGTGTGTACGCTGCTTTCGTTATAGCCCATTTCTTTCCATTTTTTTGGCGAAACTTTGCTTGGATCGCCTGGGAAGCTGTCTTTGTAGGCATTGCCCAAGGCTATGTGTGTATTTCCGTACTTGCCACCTACGTTTTCGTCATAGAGTGTTTCTCCCATGAACTCAGTTATTCTTGAAAATCTTGTATCTGTTAAGCTGAACTCTCCTACTTTATCTGCGTTTTTGGTTTTTATCATTTCTTTTAAGACTTTTTGGCCTTTGGAAGCTTTTGATTTTACTACTTTACCATTTTTGAATTCTAAAGATATGTCTTGGATTAAGTTTCCGTATCTGTATAGTGGCTGGTCAAAACTTATTTTTCCTTGTGTTCCTCTCCAATCCGGGCTTATAAATATTTCAAAGCTTGGAACGTTTCTTCCGCTTCCACCCATCCATTTTCTGTCTGGTCCAATTTTTATTTTTAGGTCTGTGCCTTGACTTTTTATGTGTAGCCATTCAATTTTTAATTTATTTAGCTTGTTTTTTATTCTTTCAATTTCTTTTGTTCTTGCTTTCCATTCCTTAACTGGGTCTTCAAGGTCTAAAAAGCAAGCTTTTACTACTTGATTCGTGTATTTTTTTAGCGAAGTTTTTACTTCATCAGCCATTTGCTTTGTTGGGTAAAGTGCGAGTGTCCAAGTAAATTTTCCTTTGTTTTCTTTTTCTTCAAGCCATTCCCTAAATTTTTTGTTTGCTTCTACGGAAGTCATTATTTTTTTGGGATTTACATCTTTTAATTCGTGCTTGTTTACTTCAGATATTATGCTTACAAGATGGTCTATTTCATCAACTAACCCTCTTATATATTTGTCTGGGAAGAATTTTAGTTGTTTTGGGTTAGCTAAATCATAAAATTCTTTTGACATGTTTTGAGGTAAAAATCTTACTATAGGATGGCATTCTTGTTTTAAACATTCATTTCTTAAACTTATCATTAAAGGCTTTGCACTTTCTGGAACTCTTATTAGTATTACATCTCCTTTTTTCGGTCCTTTGTTGTCGTTTAATGCGCTTAATATTAGTTTTGCGTATTTATCAATCATTTCTTGTTTCATTTTCTACCTCTGCGTATAAGTCCATATCGTAATCTGTGTCTGTTAAGTAGCATATTCCGTGCTTTTTTTTACCATCAGACCACTTTTTTCTATTTGAGTAATACGTTTTATATAATTGTTTTGCTAGTTTGAGTTCGTCTTCAGTATAATCTTTTTTTATTATTTTTTCTTCTTGAGAAAAGTTTTTTTCAAAGTTTTTAATTAATTGTTTTTCTTTTATTTGTTTTAGTTGCCGGAGCCAAAGATTTCCTTCTTCTAAAATTTTTTTTTCCTGCTTTGTTGCTTTTAGAGCTGCGTTCATATGATCGTAATCAAAGTTATCGACAAGAGTTGTTCCATGATGCAAAGTAAGATTTTTGTATCTTCTTTGGGCATCAAAGATTGTTCCTTTTCCTTTTACTCTTACGATATCGTGATTATTTTTTTTTATTAATGCTGCAGGGAAGCCTGCGTCTTGAAGAGCTTCTACTATTTGACTATTTATTTTTTTTAAGAATTCTTTGCTGTATGGCTCGGTTGTTATGATGGAGTATTGAACATCGTTTTTTCCTAGATAAACACTTCCCCCACCAGTTGTTCTCATAGTTAGGTTTAGTCCTTGATTATCTATGTATTCATGATCTACTTCTTCAAGAATTTGTCTGTGACCAAGTACAACGCTTGGTTTTGAGAAGCTATATGTTTTTATTATCGTTGGCACTTCTTGTCCTTTGTTTAGCTTTTCTTTTGCTTTTAAAAAAAGTGCTTCTTCTAAAGCCAAGTTCCATGCCGCGCTTTCTCTTCTAAAAGGTATTATTCGAATCATTTAATGGTTTGTAGTTAGATTCATATAAAAGAGTTTCTATGAGTTTATTGATTGTATATTAGTTCTAATATTTCTTGTTTTATGAAGTGTTGTTTTTTTAATTCTTGAAGGGTTTTTTCTAAGTCGTGTAGTATCCAAGGATTGTTTTGTTTTTGTCTAATTGCTTTTTTGACTATGTTTTTCCAATCTATTTTTTCATATTTTAATATGGTGTTTATGTCTTCGAAGTCAGCAGGTCTATTTGTTATTGCTTTTAATAATACTAAGTCTTCAGGAGGCAATATGTGTATTATTAGTTGTTGTTTTTCTATAAAGTCATTTCTTTGCATTATGTTTTCTTGGGAGAAGTCTAATTCGTAGCCAAACACATTTTTTGTGAACAAATCGAATCTTTCTTGTCCTCTTGTATACATTTGTGGTTTGCTTTTAGCTTTTTGTCTTTTTTCATCGTATACGCCTTTTAAGCTTCTTTGTTCATACCCTAGTTTTTTAATCGCTTTTACGAATTCTTTTGTGTCTTCTTCGTTTTTAAATACTAAATCTATGTCTTTTGTTGCTGCTTTATAGTTTGAAAACATCATAGCAGTTCCACCTATTGCTATGCAAGTTATATTTTTTTGTAAGTATTTGGCTATTAATTCAAATAGTGCTTTTTGATCTTTTGTGTTTATCATATTTTTCAGGAATTTTTTTGACTTTCATTTCTTTTTTTGCTTGACTATATAGATCATATACTTCTTTTTTTATATTGTTTTCTTTAGCTAAATCGAAAAGTCTTTTCCAATTTTTTATTTGGTTAAATAAGTGTTTTGTCGCATTTAATGTTCTTACATCCCCTATTTTTATTCCATCTATTATTGCATGTTCTATTGTGTAGTTTTTGTTTACTTGATGTGTGAATTTTGGAGTTAGTTTTTCAGGGCTGTGTTTATTTACTAGGGCGTAAAATCCGTTTTCTTTAGGTATTGGTTTGTTGCTTATAGTATAGATTCTTTTTTGTTTTCCTCCTCCGCTTACTATTGCTTTTCCTTGTTTTTTTAATTTGCTTAATTTATTTATAGCACTTTGTCTAGTTATATCATGTTTTTTTGCAAAGGTTTCAACTGTGTGTTTTTCAAAAGACATAATGTTATCCATAAGAACTATTATATAAATTTTATTGTTTTTGTATTATGTTAACTCAAGAAAAAGAGTTTTGAAAAAAATTATGCAACTTTGAGTAAAGGTCCTTTTTTATCTTTTATTTCTACTTTTTTATTTTTAGAGTTTAATCCATGAGTATCTTCTAAGATATTATTTTGAACTCCTTCTTTTAATCTTTCTCTAACATGTTTGTAAAAAGTATCTGAATGGACTTGTTCAAACCCTATTGGTGCTGATTTTGGATTTGTGTATTTACCTGTGTTTCTTGCAGAATCAATATATTTAAGGTGCATCTCTAAAACAGACATCCCGTTAGGTTGTTCTTTTAAAAAGTAGCTTTGGCTACTGCTTGGAAGAGCTCCTCTTTGGGCTCTAGAAACAAGTATTAATGCCCTGATGTCAGGAGAGTAAACTCCTAAAGGCTCGTTCATGACATCTTCATAGTACTCTTTCATTTTCGCACCAATTGCTTCGTCTTGGCCTCCAAATACTATTTTGGCTGTGCCTTTATCAAGTGTATCTACTTGATCTGCACTGAATAGCCCTCTTGGAGCTTCTTTTCCTTTAATATGATCTACAAATATCATAGACATATCATCACTTGTTCCACTTCCTTTTGATTGCTCTATGTAAGCATTCATCATCGTATTTGAAGCTTTTATTTCTGGTTTAGCTATAACTATTCCTGCCCTTATTAGTGCTGGTAAGTCTTGGAATTTGTCTTTGTAAGCGCTTGATGACAAGTCATTTATTGTAAGGTCTGCATCCCTTAATTTTTCTAAGTCTACCGCTGCAGTAACTCCTTTATGCATATAAACATCATCATAAAATTGCTCTACGTTTTCTCTCCACTTGGCGCTATCCATTACGCTTCCTAAAAAGAATCCTTGAAGATATTGTTTTGCTTGATCAAAGTTCATTTGACCTTTAAGTTTTTTGCTTGACCTGATTTCAAACAGCGCATTATGAGGTTTATAACCCTTAATTTTAATTCTCTTTCCACCCCTTATTTTTTTCATAGAATCTACGACGTATCCTAAGTAAGTTTCTATTTCGTCTATAATTCCTTGTGTGTAGTTCTTTACTTCATCTGGATCTCGGCCTAGAGCTATAACTACATCATCAAAAGTAGCATTAGGATATGTCCAAGCAATTCTTTTCTCCCTATCTAAAAATCCTCTATGACCTTCATGAGCATTTCCCTCTATAGAAGACATTACTAACCTATCTTTTAAGCTTTGTTTAACACCTTTTAAAGTTATACTTTCGTATTCTTGAGCACTTTGTTTAACACGTTTTGAGAAGTTTTTATCGATTTCTGGAAGCGATATTCTTTTGAATCTTAAGCCTTTTTTGCTCGTTTTAATCCCCCTAATCAAGATTTACGTTTTGAGTTTTTAAACGTTTCTATTCTCCAATAGCTACATTCCCCTTTTGTAGTTCTTTTAGTATTTTTCTTGAAGCTCTTTGTATGTCTGGCTTTGCTCCTTTTTGTAAAAAGTTGTATTTTACTGCTATTTCTTCTAGTGCTTTTTGAGGATCTGAAACATCTAGTGGTTCAAATAAATCAGGCTTTTTTTCCATCAGCTCATATATTATCATGTCAGGATCTTTGACCTTTGAGTAATCCACTGTACTTGTAATGCCGTGTTTGTAAAGATTTTTTTCTTTGTAAGGTATAACTCCCGGAGTGTCTATTAAGACTATGTTTTTGTTTATGCGTATGTCTTGAGCTCCTTTGGTGTATCCACTAGAAGCACTTACTCCTGCTGAGCTTTTTCCTTTTAAGGCGTTTATAAGAGAGCTTTTTCCTACGTTAGGATAGCCTACAACACCTACTTTTATAGGTTTTTTTATATCGTTTTGCGATGCAGTTATCATTATTTTTTCTTTTAGTTTTGTGGTTCCTAAGAACTCCGTACTGCTTACAAATACACTACTAATTATTTGTTTTTTTAGTCTTTGCGCTTTTTCTTTTGAAATTAAATCACATTTGTTTAACACTCTTATTATTGGCTTGTTTGATGAGTATATTTTTGATTCTAACTCTTGATTCCTTGTTTCTTCTATTAGTCTTGCGTCTAGTACTAACAAAAGTATATCTGCTTTTTGTATTACTTTATTTACGTGTTTCCAAAAGCTCATAGTTTAAGCTAAACAGAATACATTTAAATATGTAGTGCATTTACTTTAAAGGGATGACATCAAGAGTTCATATTGCTAATAAGGATGCTTTGAAAAAAGTAGTTGATGCTAAAAGTTATGCTAGATTTTTGTCAGAGACATCCGATCAATACGTCTCCATAGTGAGTCAGATAAGAAAAGATCTCACTAACGGAGAAATTTTAGAAAATTATTTGAGCTTTCTAAATTTTTCCGAAAACAAAGACGATTTAAAGCCTTTAGGAGATTATCTTAAAGAGCAAGGAGTTATAGATACTCCTCATGAGCTCGCAAGTTTAGAGTGGCTTGGTAATGACAAAGTTAACGGAGTAGAAACTCCTTTTTATTTAAAAACAAGAGATGAACTGGAGTTTCTAGGCTATAGCGCAGGTCTTTTTATCAAAAACCAACAAACTTTTTTACATTATGGAACGTTGGCTGGTTGGGACGGGTTGATTAGAAACTATGCATCTATTCCTATTAAGAGGGTGAAAGAGTTTTCTGTTTTTGAAAGAGAGCAAGTTCTTAAAAATTCTTTAAGATTAAAAGAGTTTGAAAAATGGGAGAATCCTTCTCATTATGAAATCGTAACAAAAGACTGTTCAAGGCCTTTGTTTTTCTTTGGAATAGATGAAGAAACAGGAGTGTTTTGTGATAGAAAAAATCCTAAGAGAGGATTTTATAGTAGCTTAGAAATAGATTTAAACGATATCGAATTTGTTGGAAAGTTAAAATGATTATCTTTTACTTTTAGATTTTCTTTCCACTATGTCTTTTGGAGGTTGATTTTTTGGTTTTCTAGCAAACCAATCTATCTTTTTTTCGTCTTCTCTTTTCCACTTTTGTTGGTCTTCTGTTAAGTTTGGAAAATTAAGATCTAGTGTTCCTGGTTTGTCTTTTCTAAATTTTGCATACCTTTCTTTTTTGACACTTACTTTTTTGACTTTTTTCTTTCCCATCTAAAATCACTAGTTTTGGGAACACTTAAGTTATTTAAATTAGTTTGCTTTTCTTGGATTTATGGATAGTAAAGATTATTTGGAAGTTCTGCAGGCGATTAAAGAAATTCCTTTTGGCGTTGGTAGAGAGCTTTTAAGTTGTTTTCTTAGAGGATCACACCACAACTCTATAGAGAAAAACAGGCTTTATCAGCTTAGTAGCTATGCTTCTTTGTCTTATTCTAAAGAGGAGATAAGTGCTTTGATATCTCTTCTTTTGACTTCTGGTTTTATTAGATATGAAAAAATCTCTTACTATAACGTCATTAGCCTAACTCAGAAAGGAAGGGATGAGCTTCAAAACCCTTCTTTTCATAGCAGCTCTGTTTCAAAGTTTACTTTTAAGAAGACTCAGATAACTTCGAAGGATGAAAAGGAGTTTGAAAAGTATCCTTATCTTTCTCGATTTGATAAGTATCAAAAGAAAGCTATTTTGTGCGACGATAACAAAGTTTTGTGCATTGCAGGTCCTGGAAGTGGTAAGACCACTGTTTTAACCCATAAAATAAGCTTTTTGGTTAAAGAAAAGAAAGTAGATCCTCAGAAAATATTGGCTATTACTTTCACTCGTAAAGCTAAGCAAGAGATGAGTAAGAGACTTTTAAAGCTAGGGGTTAAAACAAATGTTTTTACTTTTAATGGGTTTTGCGATAGCCTTTTGAAAAATAAATCTATTGCTACAGGTAAGCAGAAGGCTTCTTTGGTTTCTAAGGCTTTGAAAAGGCTTGGTTTGACTCCAAGTGAGGCTTTGTCTATATATTATGAGGATAAGCAGCTGAGCTTTTTTGATTTTGTTTTTGATGTTTTTTATTTTAGAGATTTTTCTGTAAGAAAGTCTTTAACAACTGATTTTGAAGTTATAAGACCTAAAGTTATAAACACTATAAGCGAGCTTTTGGCAGGTTTGGTTTTTGAGATTAATGTTTTGATGAAAGAAGAGGATTTGATTGATTATGTTGATCAAGTTAGGTTGGCTTTAGATTTGGAAATGCCAAGTTTTGATTATGTTCTTGTTGATGAGTATCAGGACGTTAATGATATGCAGGTTAAGCTTTTGGCTAAGTTAGATCCTCAAAAAATATTTGTTGTTGGAGATCCTCGTCAGTCTATTTATGGTTGGAGAGGTTCTAATCCTGATCAATTAGTTCGTTTTTCAGAGGGTGCTAGCGTTATTAGTTTGGTTTATAATTATAGGAGTTCCAAGGACATAGTTGAGCTTTCTAATAAGCTTATTAAGAGTCTTTTCATGCCTAATATGGTTAGTTTTAATGATTGGAAAAAGGACATTAAGATATTGGGTTTTGAAAGTTTTGACGTTGAAAAAGAGTTTGTTGTTCAAAGAATTTTAAGTAGTGGTTTGAAGCCCGAAGATATATTTGTTTTGACTCGTAAAAATAAGGATGCGCAAGATTTTTTTGAATATCTTACTTTGAGAGGTATTCCTTGTTATTTTAAGAGTGGTGAAGAGGTCCAGAGGGAAAAAGTTACTATTAGTACTGTTCATGGCGTTAAAGGTTTAGAGGCGCAAATGGTTTTTGTTGTAGGCGTTAATTCTTTTAATTATCCTTGTCGGGTGCCCGATCATCCTATAACTAAGCTGTTAGATGATTATGATACTTTAAAAGAAGAGTTAAGATTGCTTTATGTTGCTATTACTCGTGCAGAGAAATCACTTTATATTACTTATGCTGGAACTCATTCTTTTTTTATAACACAGGAAATGAAAGACTTTGTTAATGATGACAATCCTAGTTTGCATAGAAGGCTTTTGGCTTGGCGAAAAGAAAAAGCTTTGCAGGAAAGCGTGCCTGAAGAGCAAGTTTTAACTAGTTCTTTAATTGAGAAAATCGCTCAAATAAATCCTGTTGACGAATATGATTTGCAAGATTCAGGTATTGGTCCTACTAAGATTTTTAAGTATGGAGAGGAGATTTTAAGTCTTGTGAATAAGTAGTTATAATATATCCTTTCTTGAGTAGTTTTTTCTTAAAACCAGTTTGTTTTCTCTGTTTATATATCCCGGATTTTTGTAGCCCATCTCTTCGAATATGTGAGGTAGCTTTGTGTACGAGGAGTCAGAGTCCGGATTAAAGTTTATTTCTGCTTTATGCAATATATCTATTTTGTGCTCCCTTACTATTTTCGCTATGCTGCTTGGAAGGCTTTCTATTAGCGCCCTTGCAACACCTTTATCTTGCTGGCTAACTTTTATGCTACCAAAAAGCTCTCCTTCAGCTACGCTTCCCAGCTCAACTAGGTGTAATTCGTAAGTCCCCCATATTTCTCCTCCTGCATTGAGATACTCAATCACGTATTCTGAATTTGAAGGTCCAAAAAGATCTTCTTTTTTTCCAAAGTTAATATCAAAACCCATATTTGTAGTTACTTATAAGTAGTATTTAAATGTTTTGTGCTCAAAGACAACAAATATAAACACACAAACCTTACCTTTAACCATGATATTCGCACTTTTAGCAATAGCAGCAGCCATTTTATTTATATTACTAGTTTTTTGGCTATGGGGAATAATACACTGTTTAACTTCAAAACTGACACTTCGCCAAAAAACAGTATGGATACTAAGCCTAATAATAATGCCAATACTAGCAAATATCTTATACATATTATTTGTAAAATACGGAGATGAATACAATGAGTAAAATAAAAAGACTATACAGATCAAGAAAAGAAGAAATGGTAGCAGGAGTACTAGCAGGAATAGCAGACTACTTAAAAGTCGACCCAACAATTGTAAGACTAATATTTGTATTACTTTTAATAATAAGCTTCGGGACAGCACTCATAGCCTACTTAATTGCATGGATAATAATTCCTCTAGAGCCTAAAAAGAAAAAATAATCAGAAAAGTTTTTAAACACTTATCTAATCCAAGTAGTTACATACGGAGGTTAAGGTAGCAACAATAAAATATAAGTTGTGAAGAATATTACAAGATGAAAAGAAGTTCAAGAAGGTGGAAAAAGAAAGGTCAAATGAGATGGAAATGGCAGCGAAAAAGAATGAAGAAAGAAAAAAGAAGGAGAGCTAAGAGATAATGGCAATCGCAAAAACTGTTAAGAAAAAGAAAAAAATATGGGTACCAGTCCACGCACCAAAGAACTTCAACGAAGCACTTCTTGGAGAAACAACAACTGACGATCACAAATCACTTATAGGAAAAACATTAACCTTAAACCTATCCATATTCACAAACGATATGAGAAAACAAAACACAGAAACTTCTTTCAAAATAATAAGTGTTGTAGACGATAAGGCCCAAACAGAATTTATAGGCCTATCACTAACTAATTCTCACGTAAAAAGACTAGTAAGAAGAGGAAAATCTAAGATAGAGGATTCTTTTGTAGTAAAAACAAAAGACGGAAAAGATATCCGAGTTAAGCCAATAGTTATAACAAATAACGTGGTGAATAAATCCGTAAGTATGGCTATAAGAAAACAAGTAAAAGAAAAAATTACTGAGCTAGTTAAAAAGAAATCAGGAGCAGAATTTTTAGACTTAGTCATAAATCAAGGACTTCAAAAAGACTTGAAAAAAGAATTAGGTAAAATATATCCTCTTAGATACGCAGATATCAGAGTGGCAAAATTACTATGAATGCTGACTACGAATACGATTTAGAACTAGACAGAATAGTAAGCGAGATTAAAAATCAAAAGCCAAGCACAATATTACTGCATCTACCAGATGGTTTAAAACCTAAAGCAGAAGATATACAAGACTATATTCAAAGAGAGTGCGAAGACGTTAAAATTCTTATATGGGCAGGAAGCAATTTTGGAGCTTGCGATTTACCCGTAGATGTTCAAAGAGCAGGAGTTGAAATAATCTTTCACTTCGGACACAGCCCATGGCTTAGTTAAAGCATTTCAATCCCAACATATATAAAAAGAAAGCTTTTTTTAGGTTTTTAATGGAGTTAATTATTACAGAAAAGCCTAGTGCAGCAAAAAAAATAGCAGAAGGTTTGAGCTCTGGCAAACCTAAGAAGACTAGTGAGAAAGGAGTTCCCGTCTATGAAGTTGATTATAATGGTAAAAAAATCAAGATAGTTTGCGCAGTAGGACATCTTTTTACTGTTGATGAGAAAAGTAAGAGTTTTAACTATCCTGTTTTTGACATTGAGTGGGCTCCTAGTTATAAGGATAAAGGAGCTAGTTATTCTAAAAAATATTTTGATGTGATTAAAAAAACAGCTAAAGAAGCAGATAGCTTCACTGTTGCTTGCGATTATGATGTTGAAGGAGAAGTAATAGGACTTAATATTTTGAGATATATTTGTAAGCAAAAAGATGGAAAAAGGATGAAGTTTTCTACCTTGGTTAAAGAAGATGTTATTAAGAGTTATGAAAGTAAACTTCCTAGCATTGATTGGGGCCAAGCAATTGCTGGTGAGACAAGACATTTTTTAGATTGGATGTATGGTATTAATTTGAGTAGAGCTTTAATGACTTCTATTAAAAAAGCAGGTTCTTTTAAAGTTATGAGTAGTGGAAGAGTTCAAAGCCCTGCGCTTAAGATAATAGTTGATAGAGAGCTTGAAATAAAAGCATTTAAACCTGAGCCTTATTGGCAAATATTTATACAAACTTGCGGACTTAAAGCAATACACGAAACTGATAAGTTCTGGGATGAAAATGAAGCTAAGAAAGTTTTTGATAAAATTCAATCCCAAAAAGAGTGCATGGTTAAAGAGCTTAAAGATAAGGAGTATAAACAACAACCACCTAATCCTTTTGATTTGGGTTCTTTGCAAAGCGAGGCTTATAAGATTTTTAAGTTTAATCCTAAGAGAACTCTTCAAATTGCTCAAGAGCTCTATTTGAAAGGAATCACTAGTTATCCTAGAACTTCTAGTCAGAAGCTTCCAAAAGAGCTTGGTTACACTAAGATTTTGAGCGCGATTTCTAAGATTTCTAGGTATAAAGATAAAGCTCAGTTTTTACTTAATTTAAAGTCTTTAAGCCCTAATGAAGGTAAGAAAACAGATCCTGCTCATCCAGCTATTTATCCTACTGGTTTGCCTCCTGGCAAGTTAGGCGAGGATGAGACGAAGTTATATGACTTGATAGTTAAGAGGTTTTTTGCGACTTTTGGAAAGGCTGCAACTAGAAAAACGAGTAATGTAACTTTTGATGTGGTTGGAGAAGTTTTTAGTGCTAAGGGAACTAAAACTATAGATAAGGGTTGGCATGAACTTTATGAGCCTTATGTTAAGTTTAAGGAAGAAGAGATGCCAGAGCTTGAGCAAAATAAGTCTTATAAGATTGATGAGCATCTTTTGGAAGATAAGCAAACGGAGCCTCCTAAAAGATATACACCTGCTAGTTTAATATCTGAACTTGAAAAAAGAGGGCTTGGTACTAAGGCTACAAGAGCAGATATAATTCAAAGTCTTTATGATAGAGGCTATCTTCATGAGAAAAGTATTGAGGCTACTGATTTAGGCATACATTTGGTTAGCACTTTAAAAAAGTATGTTCCAGAAATATTGGATGAAGAGCTTACTAGGCTTTTTGAAGAAGAGATGGAGCTTATAAGAGAGCAGAAAATGACCCAGGATCAGGTACTGGCTAAAGCTAAAGATGATTTAAGTAAGCATTTGGAGAAGTTTAAATCTCATGAAAAAGAGGTTGGAAAAGAGCTTTTACAAGCAGTTAGAGATACTCAGCATGATTTGAATAAGCTTGGTAATTGTCCTAATTGTGATGATGGTGAGCTTATGATTCGAAAAGGTAAGTATGGTAGTTTTGCTGCTTGTAATAATTATCCTGATTGTAAAACTACTATGAGTTTGCCTAAAGGAGTTATGATTAAAGGAACTGAGGAAGTCAGTCCTAGTGGTTTTCCAATGGTTCAAGTCATAACTAGAGGTAAAAGGCCTCAAATTATTAGTTTAAATCCTAAAGATAATATACCTGAGGATAAATCTGAACTAGTTGATAGGTTAGAAAAGGAAGGTTATACTGATCCTCAGAGCGGAATTGAGATGACGCTTAGGTATGGTTTTTATGGCCCTTTCCTTGCCGCTAAGAATTATCCTAAAGAAAAGAAGATTTTGAGTTTAGACCAAGTCAAATTTTGATTTAATTTTTTGCATTTCGTGCTGATTTGTTAACGCTAACGAGACATATTCATTTTCTTTTGAAAATAAGTATGCACTCCAAATCGTTTGTGAAGTGTTGCTGTCTATAAACGTTAGTGGATTGTTTTGAAATTTATGTGAGGATAAATCTTTTTTTATTGGAGAGGTTAAGTTTCCAGGAGCTATGTGAATTATGCTTTTATCCCCAAATCTTTGTCTTGCATAGTCTTCTTTTCCAGGAAGTATTATGTCTTGGTTTTTTGTTATTAAGCCGTAGGCTTGATCTAAATAGTTTTTTGGAATTTGTTTAAACACACCTTCTCCAAATTCCATAGCCATTACTGCTTGTACTAACTCGCTTGAGAATTCTACGTCTTCTAACTCCGTTATGCTGTTATAGTTTATTCCAAATAATTTTTTCATTTTTCTATTATGCGAAAGCTAGGTGCAAATTTTATCCATGTGGGCTGGTCAAATATAGTTAGCCCGTAGCTTTCACTCTCTCTTGTTCTTAGACTGAAACTGTGTAATATATCTTCTTCTTTTAAGTTTATCGGAAGCAGTTGCTTTATCGTCGAATAGGGCTTTGTTGTGTTTTCTCTTCCAAAGACATCTTGTTCTGGTTGATAGTCAAAGCGTTCGCCTATTCCTAGAATGTCTCTGTATGTTCCTAAAATTGGATTTTCAAACTTTTCTAGTAAACCTTCTACTTTAGGAGTTTCTCCTACGGCGACTATGTGATGAATACCAAATTTTTGATCTGCGTAATCCTCGTCTTCTTTTGATACTGGAGAGAGGCGCATTAAGTAATTGAGTTTTGCAGCTTCTAAATAATCTTTGTCTATGATTCCTGCTTGGAAAGAATTGTTTTCGAAGTAATTTAGCATGCTTTGAACTATTTCTAGTTCAGGATTAGTTATTTGTGAAGGTTCTAAAGGCCCCATATTTACTTCGTTTAGTGCTTTTAAGTTTATCATTGTTTTAGAGAAACACACCCATATTTAAATATGTTACCATTTAGTAGTTAATTTTGTCTGGGAAATAGAATGTTGGCTTTTTTAAATCAAGTTTTTCTTGTGTGTCATGCACACTCACATTAGCTAAAAAATGGGCTAAGTTAAATATTATACCAGAAGATTTTTTAGAATTAAAATCGTATTCCTCAGGCAAGTCAAAGTAAGAATAGTTTTCCCTAAAAGGTCTTTTAGTAACAATTTTTAAACCGTCACGAATCCCTATTCCAACTAATCTATTATTCCAAAAACCCACGTTTAAAGGTTCGTCTTTTAGTATTAGTTCATCTTGAAATTCTACATGTCCGTTGGCATGATCTCCTTTTATCCATATATCATAGTTTGCCTCACTTTTTAAGCCGACCATGTTTAATGTAGGATCAAATATTATTTCTTCATTAACTAATAAAAACCAGTGTTTATCAAAATATTTAGGCTCTTTTCCTAGGCAAACTTCTACTCCGTATCCTTTTTTGAATAGGCTCTGAGCCGCGCTAAAAGTAAGTTCTTTTGAAGAGCCAACTTTATTTTCATCCTTTAAATTATGCCAGTTTTCTAAGTACGCCTCACCTCTAGCATTGTTTAAGTCTATTTCTTTTATATTTTTCAAATCATTTTCTTTATTGAAATTGTAATCACGTACTAATTTTAAGAGTTCGTCCATAGAAAGTAGTGAATATGGTTTTATTTATAAATGTTTTAGAGAAGTTTTTATATATGTGCTTTAATTATTCTTAGTTATGAAAAGAATTTCTTTAGTTGGAAGGCATGGAAAAATAAATGGCCATTTACATCTTAAAACAAAAAAAGAAGTTGTTTTAATCGTTCACGGATTTTCCTCTAATAATAGAGGCGGTGCAAAAGATAAAAGTCTTATTTTAGAAAGCATAGGCGTTAGCTCTTTTAGAATAGATCTGGATGATAGAGGAGGTTCAGAGCTTAGCTTTGAAAAAGAAGCTTGCATTAGTAGCTATGTTGATCAAGTGAATACTTGCATAGATTATTTGAAGAAGGAAGGATTTGAAAAGGTAAGTCTTTTAGGAACTAGCTTTGGAGGAATAGTGGTTTTAGTTGCCGCCCAAAATAAAGATATAAATAAAATATTTTTGAGATGCCCTGTCTTAGATGCTCATGAGAGGTTTTTAGCTAAATATAGTGAAGAAGATTTAGCAAAGTATGAGTCAGAAGGTAGAGTTCCTAAAGAGACCTATGAGGGCGACATCATTTATTTTAGTTATAATTTAATTGAAGATGCTAAAAAGTATGACCCTAAAGAATACGCTAAAAATATTAGCGCACCTGTTCGAATAGTTCATGGCACCGAAGACGAGCTAGTGTCAATAAAGCATATAGAAAAGAGACTTGGTTTTTTTGAAAAAATTGAGCTTGTAAAAATAGAGGGTGCCGGACATAGACTCGATGTTGATGGAAGCTGGGAAGTAGAAGATAGTTTTTTGAAAGATTTTTTTGGAGAAAGTTGAATGTTAAAAAAGAATTTGAGTTATACTTTAATACCTGATTTCATTTATAATCGTTATACCTTAGAGTTATATGTGAGTTCTTCTTTCGATAAGGAAAGCTATAGATATACAAAAAGTTCTAAAGAAGCTTATTTGCTAGATGATTATTATTTGGGAAAGGCAAACGAATCAGCACATAGAGTTTTTGAAAAGCTCAAAAAGAGTTCTCATGAAATAAAGTGTTTTACAGACTTGAAGCCTGATTTTTATTTTTTGGTTATGAATCCTTATTTTGGTATTTTCCACGAACATTCAAATATACATGTGATGGCTCAAGCAAATAATATGATGGATTTCAGTTGGGTTAATGTAGATACTTTTAAGGAAGCTAATTTGATGAGTTTTTTGACTTATAGTTTTTTAGAAGATTTTTATAGCAGTTTAGGTATAGATACTTCTGCTTTGATCCAATTTGACTTTAATAATAAAGGCATTTTTATGAAACAAGAAGTCAACATTGATTTTGGGAAAGCTTCTGATAAGAAAAATAATTTTAATGTTCATCAGCAAAGAGCACTTGGAGAAATGTGTTTTTTTAGAGAGCTAAACAAAACATTTGGTGATGAAGGAAGATATAATTTAGAATGCGGATTTAATTTTAGTTTTTATACTAAAAAGGATAAAGGCGTGTTGAAAAAGCAAGTACATTATCTTCCAAATAAAAATGCTCTGGCTTCTAGTGGTCATTTGTTTTTGAACGGGTTGGTTAAGAAGTGTTTTGAAAATGGTGTTTGGAAAGTTTAGGCTTCGCCTTTGTTTTTTTGAAGATCTTTGATGCGTTGTTTTAAGAATTCGATTGTTCTTTGGTTGTCTTGGAGCGCCATGAGTTGACCGCATTCAGGGCATTTGAAGTTTTGTTGGATGGCTTGGTCAAAATCTGTTCTTGTGCATGCGTTTTTGCACAGATAAAATTGATTTTCTTGCTCACGTTTTAGCCTTTCTAAGAGCTTATCAATTTTTTCTTTGTCAATTTTTTCTTTGAGTTGATTGAGCATATTTGATTTTAGATCCCAATAGCAAATGTACCATCCTTTTATTTTATCTTTTTTTCTTACAAACGTCACTACGTTGTGTTCTAAAAGTTTATATAGTAAGAATCGAGTTCTGTGAATTTCTAATTCTAATTCTTCTGCTATTATGAATTCACTAATTTTGGTTTTTCCTCTAAGATACATAGCTACATCTACAGCTTCTGATCCCACCAGCTCTGTTACGACTTCTTTTAAGAGTTCTTTGTCCGCTATCATTTTAGTAGAAATTTTTCCCACCCAACTTATTTTGTAATCATTATGAAGTAAATACATATATAAATGTTTCGATTTCTTATTTGTGCGCACCAAGCGTAGTTTGATATAGCGAGTGCGATAAAGTTTTGCTCTTAGAAAGGAGCTCAACAAAGTTATAGTAGTATGGTTCTGGTATATAAACCTTTCCTCTATTTTTAACCTCCTCCAAGTCACTAGCAACGAAATAGTTTTTCAAAGCACTTCTAAGCGCCTCTCTAACAACCCAAACCCCTAAAGAAAACCTATAACCCTTTAAAATAAACCTGAAAACAACAAACCTTCCACTGACCTTTTTTTTAGTGCAAAATTCACTAACCGCAAGCCTAGCAGCATAATAACCCCCAACAGTGTTTTTAGCATAACCCTTTCTACCAAAATGAG
>SKIS01000051.1 GCA_007116295.1 Candidatus Woesearchaeota archaeon
CAAGATAACATCTTTTTTTTTCAAATCCAAACTTTTTGCTACTAAATTTATTCCCTCAGTGGTATTTCTCACGAAAATTACTTTCCCTCCAAAAAATTTCTCTATACTTTTTCTAGCTAAACTCACTTCTTGAGTTACTCTTCTACCAAGACTGTGACTACTTCTACCTCCACAAGAAGAATATTCTAAGTAGTATTCGTTCATTTTCTCAACAACTTGCCTTGGCTTTAAACTAACACATGCGCTATCTAAATAAGTGTATTTAGAAGTTATAGGAAAATCGACTCTGTATTTTTCAGGGTCAAGTTTGAGCATCTATTATCATCCTCTCTAATCTTTCAAGGTCTTGATTTCTTGAACCGCTGATAACTTCTCCTTCTATAAAGAAGGTAGGTGTGCCTCTAACATGAGCATTTATACCTTCGTTAAAAACATCCAAGACTCTTATTTCAGTATCTTCATTTTCTAGACATTCAAAATAGGCTTGCTCATCTAGATCTAAATGATTTTCTAAATCTCCTGTTTGACTAAATAAAAGGCTCCTGGCTTCAAAATAAAGATCTTGCTTGTTTGCACAATAAGCTTTTTTAGCATACTCTAAAGCATTTCTATGGTGTAAAACAGGAAAATCTTTGAAAACAAATCTTACTTCGTTTCTTTCTATTATGTCCCAAATCTCGTTTTCTGCTCTTATAGTATATGGGCAAGTGTAGCATCCGAACATGATGACTTCAACTCCGTCTCCTATAAAAGGACTGTTTCCTGCTGAAGGCCAAACAACGTTATCGGGATAAGTGCCTCGCACATTACTGCTTTGAGTATAGCTCTCAATAGGATTCAAAAAGCAAACACCATCATCACCGGGTTTTATGCAACTACCATAATTAACGTAATTGTATACTCCTACTCCGACTTCGAAAAGAGACCATACTAAAAGTAAAACCATTATCCAACTGAAAACTTCGAAGTACTTGAACAAAAACTTAGCTGTTTTAGGATGTTTTTTACCCACATTAGATGTTATTTGATTCTTTAAACGTCTATCAAGGCCACTTTCACATTTTCTTAGCGTAAACCGCCTAAAAACACAATCTAAGGCTTCTTTAGCTATAACTCTATATCTGAAACTAAAAATACCTAAAAAACCAAAGACCACTAAGGCTATGAGACAGATCATTTTATCTTTTTTTGTAAAAATCAATGAGTATAAATACTTTACCCAATTAAAAGGTTTTATAACTAAAGAAGGTTTTTTCATAATATGAAATTCAGAGGATTCACGCTTGATAAGTTTCAAGAAGAAGCGGCAAAAGCCATAGATGAAGGCCAATCAGTAGTTGTAAGTGCGGCAACGGGAACAGGAAAAACTCTTATAGCAGATTACGTCATTGACAAATACTTAAAAAAAGGGAAAAAAATTGTTTACACTGCGCCTATAAAGGCTTTATCTAATCAAAAATATAGTGATTTTAAAGAACTATATGGAGAAGAAAAAGTAGGTATTCTAACAGGGGATGTATCAATAAACCATGATGCTCCTCTGAGGATAATGACTACAGAAATATATAGAAATATGCTTT
This sequence comes from Candidatus Woesearchaeota archaeon, assembly GCA_007116295.1. Taxonomy (GTDB): domain Archaea; phylum Nanobdellota; class Nanobdellia; order Woesearchaeales; family 21-14-0-10-32-9; genus SKIS01. The sequence goes on from SKIS01000051.1 coordinate 1,581, forward strand.
TATCAAATGATCCTGACATAGAGCATGTTAGCTACGTGATATTTGATGAAATACATTATTTGGGAGATGTAGAAAGAGGAACTGTTTGGGAGGAAAGCATTATTTTTAGTAAAGACCACACTCGCTTCTTATGTTTATCTGCAACAATTCCTAATGCTAGGCAATTTACAAATTGGATAAAACACATAAAAGGTCATGAGATAAAGCTCGTTACAGAAACAAAAAGAGCGGTTCCACTAAAAACAATGTTTTATGATAGTGAAAAAGGTTTTGCTTCTTTAAAAGAAATAAAAAATTTCAAGGAACTAGATAAACATCCAAGTTATCACAAAGTAAGAGGGAATAGAAAAAAATATTTTCAAGAACTCAGGCGTAGAAGAAACAAAGGCCATATAGAGTTAATAAATGATTTAGGAAATAAGCTACCTGCAATATATTTTTGCTTTAGTAGAGCGCTAACACAAAAAAAAGCTCAGTTACTGGCTAATAAAAAGGATCTCTTATCAAATGAGCAATCTGTTGAAGTAAAAAAAATTATTAGAGAAAAACTTCAAGATGAAGAGTCAACAAAAAAAATGGACACTACCTTTTTGTTAAGAGAGTGCCTCTCGAAAGGAATAGGGTTTCATCATGCAGGGCTTTTACATCCTCTAAAGCAACTAGTTGAAAAACTATTTGAAAAGGGCTTAGTAAAAGTTCTTTTTGCAACAGAAACCTTCGCAGTGGGTATAAATATGCCTGCAAAAACAGTTATATTCGACTCTTTAGAAAAATATGATGGTATAAGCTTTAGATATTTAGAAAGCAAAGAGTTTTTTCAGCTAGCCGGTAGAGCTGGTAGAAGAGGCATAGACGAAGTAGGTTATGTTATTTGTTACATTGAAAGAAAAAACTCTGATCTTAACACTATTCAAAGAGTCACTCAAGGAGATGACAAACCCTTGTCTAGCCAGTTTAAACTTTCTTACAACACAGTATTAAATCTAATACATAACCACAATCCTCAAGAAATAGAAGTCATATTAGAAAAAAGTCTTTACTCATATCAGCAGACAGGAAGACAAAGTAGTGAAAGAATAAAAAGAAGTTTTGAAAAAAGAAAAAAAACTTTACTAAAATACGGATTTTTAGCTCAAGGCACTTTTGGATTAGAACTCACAGAAAAAGGATTATTTGGTATGCGTATTTATCAAGAAGAATTACTTGTTAGCGAAATATTTTGTAGTAAGCAAACTAAGTTAATGACTAATTTAGAAATATTATTAATTGTAGGAAGAATTTGTTTTGAGGAAAGAAAAAATACTCAAATAGAGCAAAAATCTCGGCAACTATCTGATAAACTTTTCAAGAAATTCAAAGATAATAGGATGGTTAAAAGCTATTTTTTAGACAATCCTGTATTTGTTGTTGAACATTTCTTAAAAAGGTGGTATGAAGGCTGTGAATTTGAAGAATTAGTAGAGCTCACAAATATGCTTGAAGGGGATATATTTAGGTGGATAAGACAAATAATAGATTTACTTCAACAAATACAGCATGCGACACTTGATGACTCTTTAATAAGTAAAGTAAAAGAAATACAAGAAAAAATAGATCGTGACGTAATAAGTGTCACGTTTTAAATAATATCTTCTTCAGCAACAACTAAGTAATCTCCCATTGCAATTACTGCTGAAAATGGGATTAGAGAAGAGCCTGTTTTTGATTTTTCTAACTCTAATTTTTTAGAGTAAGCTGTAGGATTACTTAAAATTATGTGAATAAGTTCACCAGAATTAGTTTCGAACACTAAATCTCCTACTTCGCCGAATTTCTTTCCTGTTTTGGATACAACTGTTTTACCCATTAATTGTTTTGAATATTTTTTTTCTTCATCTGTCATAATAATAACACCCTCGATTATATGTATTTAGTCAGGAGTAGTATTTAAAGATTTTGTTTAATTAGAGTATGCTTCTTTAATTAGTTCTTTGTGCTTATCTAACAAATCTCTCATAGGTTTTGCATATTTTTCTAAGTATTTGATAACTCCTGCCTTTAAATCAATTGAGCTAAGCTTTTTTTCTTCAAAAGCCTTTTCTAACTCTTCATAAGTTTCGAATTTAATAGTTCCTCCATATTCTTCCGGTCTATCTATGATGAATTCTTCTAAGTCTCTAAATAATAAGTATTTGCATAATGGTAAGAGGCCTGTTTCTAAGTTGCCATCTTCACAATACGCTTTATTAATTTTCTTTTTGAGTTGTTTTTCGGTATCATCAAAGTCTATTTTGCTACTTGGTTCGCTGCTACTCATTTTACCGCTCTTACCAAGACCTGGTATGAGTGGGCTCATCAAGTGTATTCTCTTCTTATAACCTATTTTCGGCAAATTTTCTCTTGCAAACATAAATATTTTTCTTTGATCTACTCCTCCAAACTGTGCATCTACTTCTAGATGCTCTTCATCAAGTGATTGTAGTATAGGGTATAGAAGTCCGGACATTAGCGGGCTTGCAACTTGCTTAACTACTTCTGCTCCTGCTTTTTGAGTGTCTTTTGTCGTGACCAAAGCTGAAAGTTTATAAACGTCTAAATTGTATCTTTCTGTTAGCTGAAACTCTGTTCCTCTAACAAATTCTAGTTTATCTAAAGGCGCGCCTACGACTTCTAACATGCCTTTAATAACAACTTCATAAAATTTTGTTCTTTTTTCTAAAAGCTCCCAATTACTTTTCATGTTATCTAAATAAGCATGTAAATCGGCTAGTAAAAATTTAACTTCGCAGCCTGCTTTCAAGAAATCAGCTAATTTCATCATAGGGATAAAGTGCCCGAAGTGAGGCTTTCCTGTTGGAGCTGCTCCTAGATAAACTTTCAGATTTCTCTTTGTCAAAATCTCTTTTAGTTCATCTTCTCCAACTACTTCTTGCAAATCTTTTGTTATAAGATCATACTTTTCTTTAGGTGTCATAAACAAACAAAAAGAAAAAGAAGTATATAAAATTTGTTTATATTCTTTATTTTTTACCCAAAATAAATTTTCACGAAACAATAAACTTATTTTCCATAAGAACGCACATACATAGATTTTTGTATTTTTTTATATAATTTATTTACATGCTGTTCAGTGTACTTCTTTGAACACAATATAGAACCTGTACCATTATTCTCCCCAAATACTAAAATATTAGAAGTCAGCGAAGTATTCCCTTTCAAGCCTAATCGACTAGACACATTATATTTAGAATGTGAAGAATTAATATTTAGATTTATTATTCCTTCAGATCCTAATGCTTTTTTCATAATTTCTACTTCTTGTGAAGAACCCATTAAAGCTACTAAACCGCTGTTTTTTTCAGCATTATATACAGGTATAATTCCTGAATTGAAATTATAAGGTGTAAACCTTACTGAACCTTCTTTAGATTTAATTACTTCACCCTCACCATATGCAGATAAATTATCTAAAACATCTTTTATATTAGGCTTTTCTATTTTACTACCTAAAAAACCTGGTTGAGCGATAGGATTGTCTTGTATAAGTATTCCTTCAGGATAATAGTGAATTGCACTATTTGAAGTTAATCCAGAAAAATACGTCTCTAAAGCAGGTTACATGGTTTATGAAAATACTGTGGCAATAGGATTAATACAAGAAAAAGGAATTACAACAATAAAAATAGTAAATGAAGAGTTTGCTAAAGCTTTCAAAAACTATTTTGAACTAGTTTGGAAAGTTGCAAAATAATTTATTTAAGTAATATTTATATATCGGATTATTCCTAGTATTCATATGTGGGTTTTGAAAGTTAAAGTTAGAGAGATATGGAATCCTTATCGTTTAAGAACATCTAAATTTGATGTAAGATTGTTTCTTTATTCATATAATTATTATAAAGAAGGAGAAAAAATTGTTTTTGTTGGATCAGGCATTGTTCAAGGAGAAGATAAGAATAAAAAATTTTTTTTTGAAGATTTAAGAAATGAGGAAAAACTCGAATACTTAGAGGTTAATGGAGATTTTTTTAGTTGTGCTTATTTTGAGAAATTTAGTTCTGAAAGATTAGAAAAAGCTAAGGTTGCTTATAATCCCAGAATAATTTTGATAAAGCCTGCGATTATTGATGAAGAAGGATTTGAAGAATGGGAGATTTCTTCTCATAAAAGAGAAGATCTTGAAGAGTTTTTAGAACAAGCTCAAACTGTTGAATATGAACTGAGTTATTTCAAAGAATCTAAGTTGAATAACTTAATGGTGTATAGTATGCTTCCTTCTCTTACTGAAAAACAAAAAGAAGTTTTACTTTTAGCTGTAGAAAAAGGGTATTATGGTTATCCTAGAAAAACTACATTGAAGGTTTTGTCTGATGAGCTAGGTATTTCTTTATCTACTGCACAATTTCATCTGGCTAAAGCCGAAGCTAAGCTGTTGCCATATGTTTCTAAGCGACTTTCAAATTAGGCAACTTCTTAAATCTTATCGTAATATTCCGATACAAATTAATTATATTTCTATGCGTTACTACTACATAGAAAGAAATTAGGTGAACTAATATGGGATCAAAAAATAATAGACAAGCATATTTCAACACACTTACAAGAGTAAGCAAAAAAGTAGATGATGTACTAAGAGAATTTTGGAAAAACGATAAATATGGAGAAGCCAAGCTAATAATGTATGAGCCATTTCTTAAAAAGAAATGGGGAGCACAAAAACTTAGACCAATACTTACATGGCTTAGCTACTGTGCTTTAACAGATACACATCCAAACGAAGATATTCCTAAAGACATAGCAAAACTTGCAGCAGCAACAGATTTAGAACTATATGCTGAGTACACTGCTAATTGGAATTTTGATAATAAAGGAGAAGTAAGAACAAACCCGTTAAACAGGCAAAAGGCCGCAGTAGCGTCAAAAAGCTTTTTAGAAGATGCTGTAAGAATGGTCAGCCAAGTTGATGAAAAGTATGTGCCAATAATTCTTGACACTAGCTCAGAAGTAACTAACAGTTGGGCTAAAGAACTAGAATTAAACATGTCAAATCCTGAATGGGAAACTATGCCCTTGCAAAGATACATGAAAGCATACATAGAAGATTTTTGCATTCCAGGAATAGGAAAAACACTTTCTCCAGCATCCGATTTAACTGCACTATATACAGATAAGACAAATACAACACAAGCCAGACAATTACATAATGCGCTTCTAAATTATGGCGTAGAACTAGAAATACTAAACGATTTAGGAGATTTCTGTATGGAAGAAGTAAGTAATGATAAAAGAGCAAGCGATCAATTCTCCGATGTAAAAAACGGTGTTTTAACACCGCCTATATGGTTGATGTATAACACGGCCAACGAGCAACAAAGAGAAATAATACGTAACTGCGTAAGACCTGATGAGCTAACAAAACAAGAAGAAAAAGAGTTAGTCAATATACTCTTTGAAACAGGAACATATAACACAGTGTCTAAAGGACTAAAAAGTGCTGGGAGAAAATTGCAAAAAGAAATTAAAAGAATAGGTTTTGAAAACGAAGCAGCAAAACAATTACGACTCGCAGCATCAGTTTTCGAATCAAGTAAAATATATCACATATTAAAAAAAAGTTACAAAGCAGCATCAGGACAGAACACCAGCAGTACAGAAAATAACAAGCATCATGATGAATACATGCAAATAATTAGAGGTAGATATAGTGGTGCTTAAGTTCGGAATATATCAAAATAAATTGAATATTTCAATGAAATGTTTAAAATTAACTTCGTGTTCATTAAAAGTTTCTTTTTCAAAAACGTTTTCGTTGTAAACTATTATTTCTTTTGGAGAGTATTTATCTAAAAAAGAATACATTCCTCTTTCAATCTTGGGCTTTGATAAGTTAGATTTGACTTCTATTGCAACCTCATCAACTAAAA
>SKIS01000035.1 GCA_007116295.1 Candidatus Woesearchaeota archaeon
AACAATTATTTCAAAAGAAAACTTTTTTTTGGATAAAAATTCTTTAGTCTTACTCAGAGTATTTGAAAGCTTTTTTTCTTCATTAAAACAAGGTATAATAATTGATAAATCCAAAGCCATTTTACTTTAGAGCTTCAAGCGCAACAAGACCTTTTCCTTCAAGCAACTTTAAACTCGCTCCTCCTCCTGTAGAAACATGATAGAACTTGTCTTTTAAACCTAGCTGAGTTACTAAAGCGGCAGTGTCACCACCACCAATTATAACCTTTTTGTTTGAATCTCCCAGAAATTTCAACAGTCCCACAGTAGCTTTGGCAAATAAAGGATTTTCATAATATCCTAAAGGACCATTCCAAATAATTGTATTGGCACTTAATAAAATATCTTTGAACTCATCAACAGATTTTTGACCTATATCCAAACCATACATGTAACTAGGAATCTGACTGGGAAGTACATTGACTATTTGTGAAGGCGACTCCATGCTATCTGCTATTACTACGTCTTTAGGTAACACGAGTTTTTCATTATTCATAAGCATAGTCGCCATAGCAAAACTTTTTTTATCTACCAAGCTTTTTCCAACAGAAAAATTTTTTGCAGCAAAAAACGTAAAAATCATAGCTCCTCCAAGCAACAAATTATCTACTTTATTGATTAAATTTTGTATTACAGAAAGCTTAGTTTCTAGTTTACTACCTCCAATTATAGCCACAAAAGGTTTTTTAGGAAGGGTTAACACTTCGTTAAAAATATTCAATTCTTTTTCCACTAATCTTCCTGCGACGCTTGGAAGAAACTTTGTTATTGCATGAACACTAGCGTGCTTCCTATGACTTACTCCAAAAGCGTCATTAACAAAAACATCTGCTAATTTAGCTAGTTTAGAAGCGAATATTTCGTCGTCTTTTTCTTCCTCATCATAAAATCTAAGATTTTCTAGTAAAACTATACTGCTGCTGCCTATTAAGTGCTCTACTTCCAAGCAATCATCATGTTTTTCTATAGACCTCCCGCTAAGTTTTATTAATGGCTTTACTAAAGGATCTAATTTTAATTGAGGATCTCTTCCATTAGGCCTTCCCAAGTGAGTAATTATTATTATTTGCTTAGCTCCTTTTCTGAATAACTCCTTAATAGTTTTCATACTTTCTTTTATTCTAAAAGAATCTAGTACTTCACCATTTTTTATAGGTACATTATAATCTGTTCTGAGCAAAACTTTTTTTCCTTTGAAATCATATGAGTCTAGAGTTTTCATTTGGTATACAAAGAATAAATGAAACTATATAAAGTTAATTCTTAGAAGCGTTCTCATAGACCTTAAAGATGAATAGTATCATTGCCGCCCATAGCGGAACTGAAATTAATCCATGAATAAAATACAATATGACTCCTGACAAATACCCACTTAACATACTCGAAACTAGTAAGAATACTACTAAGAAACCCAATAAATATAGTCCTGTCACAAATACTTTATCTAAGTTATTAGTAACAAAACTAAATACTTCTTTAGCACTTTTTACAACTCTTGTTCTGGTTATTTGAACTTCATAAAAACTTAAAGTGACAAAGCTTAAGAAACCGAAAGCTACTGTTATTAAAAATAATAAAAGTAAGACTAAAAGACTTAATAGGAAAAGACCAAAGTTTAAAGCAAAGGATGAAGATATTAAAAGCTCTGAAAAACTAAAAAGTAGACTTAATACTATTGCCAAAGGAAACCAAAATAATATCATCTTAGCAATCTTCGCTACTAATACTCTGCTTACAATTCTTGAGCCTGTGTAGAGTTGGTGAATAGGATCGTTTTTGTGTCTTTTAACATGATTATTGAAAGTTGCTAGCACTATGCTTTCTAATAAAACAAATACTAGTAAGTAACCTATACTTGCAAGAACTAAAGTGAATTCATCAGGCACTATTGTTTGAGCACCACTTATCCCTACTAAAAACCCGAATCCTAATATGAATAAATATATATGCGGAAGTAGCAAAGTTTTTTCCTTAAATATCTCTTTAAAAGAGTGTTGTAATAAAACGTTATACCTCATAAGAACTTAACTGAGCTTATTATTATATAAATATTATGGCTATACTTATTAGTAAGAACATCAGAACCAGCGTTAGGAACCCCATTAATAAGTTGCTTAAGACATAAATACTAAAAAAACTTTTCCAAAAGCCAATATTTTGGACTTCTGCAAGCGCTTTAGATCTTATGTAAAAGGCGTATATCTCAAAGAAAGTGTAAATTAAAAACATTAAAATTGCAGCTATTACAAAGCCCAAGTCTCTACTTATTGCTAGAAAAACTACGCCTGCAATAAAAAAAGGAATTCCTGCATAAGCAGGACCAACGCTATAACTTAGAGCTTTGTATGTATCTTTGTACTGCGCTTTATTATTAAACAAATAAACAAAAACATGCACAAAATAGAACCTGGCAAAGCTAAATATGACTGTTAGGAAAACTAAGGATAAATGGAAAACTAAAAAGGTGAACCAAGTCACAGGTATTTGTATATCAAAAAGAGTTAATCCCACTTCTTTAGATAAAAACCCAAAGAAAACGTTTAGATTATCTAAATATCTAAACGTGGAAAATAAGAGCGCGATAAGAGTTAAAAGAACGAAATAAGATAAAGCCTTGTTCATGCTTTGTTCTTTTTTTATTTTCTTAAAGAATTTTTTAGGATTGAAAATACTATCTTTAAAAAAGCTAAATATATCCTTCATTTTTTAAAAACAACCTCGCTTTTTCGTTATTTGTAGGACTTGCTTTTGGACCCAGTTTGTAATAAATTTTTTCTGCATCACTACCCCAACTGTAGTCCCCTTTTTCTTTTTTTATTTTCTCTACTTCGAACTCGCCTATTTCTTCTCCTTTATTCAAATGATAGTAAATATTTCTAATGCTGACACTTGGAAAAATATTCTTATATATTTCATAGATCTTGTAGCCATGTGCACTTTTCAAAAAATAAAGTATTTCTATTATGTTTTGTCTGACTTGACTTCCTAAAGGTCTTCCTCTCATAAAAAGCTTTTAACTTTAAAGCTTTAAAAATTTTTAGATATAAGAAATGGGCCCTCCCGGACTTGAACCGGGGATCTCCCGCAAGTCAGGCGGACGTCATAGCCACTAGACCAAGGGCCCTTTATTTAATCATCAATTAAGATTTCCATCATCTGAGCGAAGGCAGGCCTTGTTATAAGCACACCCATAGTTACTCCTACAATAGTTGTTAAAGCGAATCCTTTCAAAAGCCCTGCGCCTGCAAACCATAATGGAATCATAGCCACAAGTAAAGTGAAGTATGCCGCCATGATAATAAAAAATGCTTTAGCTAAACGTTTTTTCCAAGATAAGTTCTTCTTTTTTCCCCTATTAAGAGTTTCCTCAGCTATAACTATTTGATGATCAACACCACTTCCTACCGCTATTATTATAGCTGCAATTGCCGCCATGTCTATCTGCCAGCCTATCAAAGCAGCAAAACCAAGTATTAGAGTTACTTCACAAAGCATAGTAACTGCCATAGGTAAGCTTATTTTAGGCTCCCTATATCTGACTCCTACAACTATTATAACACTTAAAATTGCTAGTAAACCTGCTAAAATAGCGTTTTGAATAAAACCTGCTCCAACTACGGGACTTACAGTATCTGCTTTCACAATGTTTAGCTCCACTGGCAAACTACCTGTTATTAATACAGTCTGCATATTCCTCATATTTGCTATAGCATCATCTTGTGCGGCTTGCCTTGAAGAACCAGCTCCTGCACCTGTTATCTGTATATCTGTTACAGGGTTGCCTCTTAGATTAGCACTTATCCTTAAAGTATTCACTACTTCGCCATCTAAATATAAAGTGAGATTTTGGGCTAAATAAGCGCCATCAACACTTCTTATAATAGGTATATCCCTAGTTATATCTGCCTGTCTTTGAGCAGCATCCCTGCTTAAAGTAATACTAAATTGATAACCACAACTATGTTGATCAGTTGCTACTTGTTGACAACTCCCAGGAACAAGCCCTGCTCTATCTGCACTTCTATGAACAGCCAATATATCTTGCTCTCCTCCTCTGAAAACTGTTTGATTTCCTATTTGCGCTTCAAACACTCCTTGTTGACTTAATAAGTCTCTAACCTCGTCTTCTGTACTACCTGCGATTTCAACAACTATAAAACTAGCTCCAAATAAATCTCTTGCACGAGTAACAGTTACATCACCTACTCCAAACAAGTTTAATCTTTGCTCTAAATTATTTATTATAAGAGATATGTCATCGTCATCTATTTCGCCAACAGGCTCAATCATGACTCTTGTTCCTCCTTCTAAATCAAGACCGAACCTTATGTTATTATTAGGTTTGTCCATAACAGAAAGCCCTATATCTGAGCCATTGTAATCTATGAGATAAGAATCTCTGTTTGTCCTAAGAGAAATCTCTCCAGATTCTAATGATTCAAGTATTTCAAAATACTGAGCCACAGAGTTTATTTCAAATTCATTAATATGAGTTATTACTTCTCTAGCCCTAGGATTTATTCCTTGTTCAGGACTGGCAATAGGATTTGGAAACGCGCTTGCGGCAGGACTATCAGGAGAAACACTCCTTATAGCTACGCCCTCTCCAAAAGTAGGATTTATCAAGATAAGTGCTAGTATCATAAAAACAACTAGTATTATTATTCGGGTATTTGTTATGAATCTTCTAAATTTACTTTTCATCTTAATTTTCCTCTAAATGCCATCTTAAAATTCCTGCGTTTTGCAACCAAGTATTAACTAAATCAACCAATAAACCAATCATGACTATTAATATTATTTCTCTTAAAACAGCGCTTTCCGCAACCATAAAAGTGACTCCTGTAGCTATTAAAGTTGTGACCGACATTGTAAGTCCTGTCTTCATAGCACCTATTAATCTATCATAATAAGTTCCGTCTGTTTCTTTTAATAGTCTTGTAGTAAGTAATATGTCTGTGTCTACACTATAACCTATAAGCATCAAAAGAGCAGCTATACCTGCTGTTCCTATACTTATATTTGCAAGATTTAAAATAGCTATTGTTACAACGATGTTAGAAAACGCAGCCAGTATAACTGCTGCGCTAGGAACAAGTTTTCTAAAGTAAGCAAAAACAACCAATCCCATAAACACAAAAGCTATTAAAACAGCCAATGCTGTTTGTCTAAAAAATGCATCTCCTAAACTCGCATCAATACTTTCAACGCTTAATTCACCAACAGGCACATTAGCAAGCTCAGACACTCTTTGTGTGAAACGCTCAGACTCCTCTGTTTGAGGTAGAATCGTAGAATCCACTATTACACCAATTTTAACCCCTGCATCTTGTAAGGACCTCGTGTTTATTTCAAAGCCTTCAAATTCTGCTTGTAAAACCGATTCCATGTTAGAGCTATCCAAGTCCGCCCCAAGAGCAGTAATACTTAGTCCTCCACTAAGAGTTATTCCTTTTATAAAAAAATCTCCTGTATTAGAATACTGCATCCCTATAACTAAAAAGCTTAAAAGCAACATTAACAAAGGTATTATTAAAAGCGCCTTATAATGTGTTTTGTAAAAATTGTTTAACTTGTCAAGCATATTTTTTGAAACTCTCCCTTTATTAATAAATATTATGGTAAAATCTCTATGAATTCTGCTTCATAATGATTTATTTTGCCTGGTATTACTAAGCAATGCAAAGGCTTTTTAAAATCAAAACTAGAAAGTTCTCGTAAAGTTCCTTTCTTTATTACTTGATCCTCAAAACCCAGCCTAGCGACTCCTATCGCCAAATCTTTTTCACTAAAAACTTTTTGTCCGAACTCTTTTTCCATACGTAAAATTAACTTACAAGCTTCATTGATATTCATAAACCTAGGAGGTTCCGGCTTATCAATACCTTTTCTTAAGTTTTGTATACTTGGCTCTGCCACTTTTATATCAAGCAAGCAAAGTGTATGAAGCCCTATCTCTTTATTTTTTTTAATGCTTTCATAAGAAGATTTTGAAAGACCATACTCTTCAAAAGTTAAACTAACAGTTTTGCCAAATCTATAAAGCTCTAAGCCAGTAGAACTTATCGCGTTCATTATTGAAGCATTATGATATACTTTGACTCGTATATCATTTTTTTTCGCTCTTAAAAAAAGATCTGTATGCGTTGTAGCCCCAAAAACATCACCTACAACTAAAAAACAAACACTTCTATTTTTTGCTTTGAGAAGTATTTCTTCTGCTTTACTTTCCACTAGATTTCTATCCGCAAAAATTATTTGTTTCCCAAAAAAATTTTCTAGCTCTTCTTTAGAATCAGGTAAGACCCCTGTGTAATGTTCTAAGAAAACGAAATCAGCACTTTTTATTTGATTAAAAGCATTAATACCAACACTTTCTTTTGTTAAACCTAAACCTATTAAATGAAGAACCATTATTATTTGTTGTTTCTTTGCATAACAAGCAAATCCTCAGTTGTGAGCTTTTTCTTATTACTAATTTTCTTTTCGACTTTTTGAGCTTTTTCTTCTAAAGCTTTTTGTTTAGATTTCTCTATAGGTTTTCTAACAACCTTTATTTTGTCTTTTAACTTATTATTTACTTGAGTAAACTCTTGTTTATAATCAAAAAACTTTTTGTATGCTTCTTCTTCTTTTTCTTTTAAGTCATCAATTTCTTTTGATATTTTTATTAACGTTTCATGAAGATCTTGGCTTTTATCTGCTTTTGTTTGAAGTTGTTCATGGATTTTGTTAGCGTCTTCTTTTAAGTTATCTACTTCTTTAGATACTTTTTTGAATTCTTCACTTTCTCCTTTTTCTTTTTCAAAAGATTTGAGCTCTTCCTTCATTTCGTTAATTTTCTTCATAATCCTTTCTTCTGCTTCTATCTTCATAGGTTCAGTTTGGAGTTTGAATTCTAAAGATTCTATGTCTTTTTTCAATTTAGAAGGATTTACCCTTTTTCCACCAACAACTTTCTTTTTAGCCAGCACATTTTTTATTTTGCTGCCTATTTCTTTGTTTAGAGTATTTCTTTTTTTCTTTAAATCTCTAACAGAATTAGTTAAGCTATTTCTTTCTTTTTTTAACTCTTTTACTTTGTTTATTTTTTCTCTGATTTCTTTACCGATATCTGATTTTTTAGAGAACCAACTCTCTTTAGAAGCATTTAATTCATCTAATTGCTTCTTTAGAGCAGAAACTTCATCTTCTGCTTTTTTCACGTTTTCAACAATTTTTTCGTTTGACATCTTAAAAAATAATAAATAAAAAAAAGAAAAATAAAAGAGAAAAATTATCCGAATAATGACCCTAAGCCTTCAGCAGCTTCTTCTTCATTATCTTCTTCTTTTTCTTCAGCTTTTTCTTCTTTAGCACCTTCGGAAGCAGCAGCTTCTCCAGCTGGTGCGGCAGCTGCAGCAACAGGTGCAACAGCAGCAGATTTGATTGCTTCTTCTATATCTACATCTTCCAAAGCAGCAATAAGTGATTTTATTCTCCCATCATCTACTTTGACACCTGCAGCTTCTAAAACTTTTTTCACTGATCCTTCTTCAACTTTTTGACCTGCTCTGTGTAAGAGCATAGCAGCATATACGTATTCCATTTTTTGTTCCTCCTAATATTAATTATCAACCTTGTTTTTTAAAGCGCTAGCCTGAGCATCAGCTTTTGCTAATACTCCCTGCACTGTTTCTTTTGTTAATATATCTCTTTCACTAGCTAAAGACAAACTATCTCTATGAGCTTTAGCAAGTAACGTCACAACGTTATCCTTTGTAGGATAAGCAATTTCTAATGACAATAATAAAGCGTCTGAAGCAGCTCTCTGTAAATCTTTAGCAAATGCTTCTTCATCTATATCTAAAACGCTCTTTGTTAAAACAGAGCCGTTTTCATAAACAGCAGTTAAGTTAAGACCTACTTCGCCAGGGAAAATCTCTAATCTTTGTAAAATAGCCGCTAATTTTTGATCGACAACATCGCCTTCTTTAGCAACCACTTTGTCTTGTTTAATAGCTACTTTTCCGCCTTCAATACCTGCTTTTATACCTAAAGCACCTAATTCTCCAATTATAGGCCCTGGTGCAAAACCTGTAGGACCTGCGTTAACAACTATGTCTTTAGGCGCTTCTTGACCTGCTTTTATAGGTGCAGGACTTTTATTTTTCTTTAAAATCTTAAATAATTTGAAAGGATTGTCCTCACTAAATATAAGTGCGGGCATACCCTTTATATGATTTGAAAGTTCTTCGATGTTTTCTTTTTTAGAATGTTGAAAGATGAGTCTCATCAAGGTCTTCTTAGTCATCTTAATAGTTGCAAGATCTCTAAGTCTGGTTCTCATATCCGTTAATTGTTTTGCAGGAAGACTTTCTACATCGACAATACCTATAACTGGGAATTTGTCAACTAGTTTTACGAAGTCTTGGACTTCTTTTTTCTTCTTTTCCGAAACAATTGCTTTATGTGCCACTTTAATCAACCTTAAATGTCAAGCTCTACAGGTTTACCCATGGTAAGTTTTAAGTAAACTTTTTTGACGTTACTTCTTTCCTTAGGTAAATTTAATAAAACTTGATTAAATACTTGGACTAAGTTTTCTACAACGTCTTCTTCTTTCATTGTCTCATCCCCTACCTTTACTTGAATCATAGGAGTTTTTTTAGCTTGTATCTTGACTGTTTTTTGAAGTCTTTCATATAATGATTCTATATTCGCTTTACCAGGAACAACAGCTCCTATTTTAGGATTAGGCATCTTACCCCTAGGACCTAAAACTCTTCCAAATGCAGCTGCTACCTTAGGCATCACTTCTGCTTGAGCTATAAAATAATCATGATCGTCAGCAAGTTTCTTTGCTAACTTTTTATCTTTTGCGTACTTATCAAAATCTGTTTGAGAAACTATGGTGTCTACAACTCCTTTAGCGCTTTCTTGAAGTTCTGCTCCTGTAAAAGCACCTATCTTAAGTTTTTTTCCTAGACCCTTATTTAATTGTAAATGAAAATCGACTTGATCATTAGGATCTTTCATGTTAAGATCTCTTAAAACAACTATTAAATCGATTGATTGAGAGAAATTTCTCTTCTTAGAATCTTTCTTTAAATCCTGTAAAGTTTTTATTAGTTTTTTATTATCCATTTAACTCCCTCCTACGATACGTAGTGACATCGGGTAAACAAGGGAGAATAAGGAGAGGTTTATAAAGTTTTTTATGGTGAAAAAGAAATTTTTATTCAAAAGGAGTGTCGTTTCTCAATAAGTTATTTCCAACATAAGTGCCATGATTTTTGTTTCCTGAGCTATCCCAGTTAATGTCTTCATTTTCAAATCTGTAAAAGGTAACTAAGTTAGGATGGTTAAAAACATTGACTTCTCCCATGAAGTCTTGAACTTCTGTTTGGTTCAAGGACTTGTTCCAAATCCTGAATTCATCTAAAAAGCCGTCAAAAGATCTTATAGGTGGATTAAACCAATTTAAAACTCCTATACCTATATCGTGCTCAAAGTTTGAAAAAGAAGATGGTGTTCCTGACGCATAAGAAGCTAAGCTTAAAGGAGAGCCATCTACAAAAATAGAATAAGATCCTTCATTAACTGATAATGCTAAATGGTGCCACTCGTCGTCTGCAAGCCCTGTATTAGTGTTTGAAGCTCTTGCATGCACTCCTGAATCTCCTCTGTATTCGAAATAGACGCTACCAGGACTTAGCATATACATAGTATTTATATTAAATGCTAGTTGAAATCCTGTGCCTATTCCTTCATTTAGCATTGCTGAAAACATCATAAAATCTTCTGTATTATTAGTCTTAAACCAAAAGTCAATACTGAATTCGTTACCAAAATTTTGGGAGCCAAAGTCTCCTAAGGAAGTACTTAAAGCATGTTGAGTATCACCATCTAAAAAAAGAGAATTTTTGTTTTTTAATAGGTCGAACTCGACATCTTCATGAGCTCTTGCTTTAATATCTCCCACAGCATCTCTTTTAAATTCTCCAGAGATATCTCTTGCACTTCTATAAGTAACACTAAGTTCAACATTTGAATTACTATCTGCTGCCGTAAAATCTTCTTCTTGAAATAAACATTCTAAAATTACTTCGCTGCTCCCTTTAACCTCTATAACACTAAAACCTAAACAATCTTTAAGTTCATCGCCGACTTTATAACGTAAATTTTCAATAACTAAATTTTCGTTTAGTCCACTCCTAACACTTATTTTAGCACCACCCTCACCAACTATGAAAGAATTACTATCACAAACAAAAGGCGCCCCTAAAACACAACGATCACTAATAAATTGTCCAGGGCTCAACACACCGAAATAACTTAATGCGCTAATCATTGTCAAAATAACTATGAAAGCCCAACCATACGTAGTCAAAAACTCCAACGCAGCCTGAGACCTATTATTTCTTCTCATAAAACGAACTACGAATATATAACTATAAAAAACTAACGAAAAAAAATCAAAACAATTTAAATATTGAATGTGTATTAGTAACCTTGTATGTATGAGTGGATAAATCAATTAGATAAGAAACCTGAATCTTTAAAGGAATGGAATAGTCGCTTTGGACCAATTATTTTGAAAAGAGGAAGTGTTTTCAAAGTCAAATTTCAAGTTTATAATCCTGAAGAAAAAGAAATTTATATAGTTGGAGATTTTAGCAATTGGAAATTAAAAGAAGAATATAAATTATTGACTAAAGAGAAGTTTTCTACTATTACATTAAACGTTTTGCATGGAGAAAAATACAAGTTTTTTATGGAAGGAGATTTTTTTCAAGATCCAGCAGGACATTACTTTGATGATGAGGGGAATAGCGTTTTTTGGGGGTTTGAAAACGAAAGCGCTAAGTTTTTAGATTTAAGAAAAAAATCTGTTAGAGTACTACAAACAGATCTTCCTGGCTTGATAGTTCATTATAACAGCGACGGAGTTTTTGGGAGCGAAATAGCTAAAAAAAATTATTATAAATTCGTTAAAGATTCTGGGGTAATAAAAGAAATAAAATCTTTGGGTTTTAACGCGATTCAATTTTTACCTTTTGCTCAGAGCATTGATGGAGATAATTGGAAGTATAGGTATTTGGTTCCTTTTCAATACGCGATTCAAAAAAATTGGGGAACTCCAAAGGATTTTAGAGAGATGATAGAAGCTTTTCATAAGGAAGGAATCGCAGTCATAGGAGACTTTGTTTTAGGCCATTTGCCACATAAAGACTTCAAGATTTTTGGACTTGATAGTGATAAAAACGGTATTCACACTTGGAAAACTAATATTGGTTATGTTTATTTGAAGGATGAAACTAGTTGGGGAACAATGAGAGTTAATTTTGATGATCCAATAGTAAGAGAATTTTTTATTAGTAGCGTATTGCATTTTATGAAATTTTATGGTATTGACGGATTTAGAATTGATAACGTAGACGGAATTTTAAGATACGGGGCGAACGGAGATGAAGCTGAAAGACCTAATGGAAGGTCTTTTTTAAGAGAGTTGAATAAAGCTATCTATAAACATAACCCTGCTGCTATGATTCATTATGAGGCCCATTATTTTCATGAAGATAATGCTAAGCTTTTAGTTCAAAGTATGGATGAAAACGATAGAGCTCTAGGAGCCACCGCTTACAATAGTAGTAGGCTGACTTATTACTTTCACAAGGATTACATGCTTAAAGCAGGAAGCCACATTAATACTTGGAGGTTCAAACACATAACTGAAGAAAAAGAATGGGGTGAAAGCAATAGCACAATAGCTGACTTTCACAATCATGATGCCGCCGCAGGTCTAATGCCGCAAAGAGCTACAGGAAGTTATGCTTATGATGCGATGACTCAAGATCTTAACAACCACATTCATGGGCTTGGAAAAATTAAAGTCATGGAAGCAATAATAAGTTTTTTTTGTGAAGGAAGAACTCTTGATTTGCTTCAAACATTTTTACTTCAAAGAGGAACTTTTGAACATGATAGTAGTGTTCATTGGCAAAACTTAGCCATGCCTGCCAGTAAGAATTTGGTTGGTTATAAAAAAAGAGTTAATTTGATTATGGAAAACGCTGCTTTTTGGCCTGTTAACGTTAAAAACAGAGAATTCTTGAACGTGGATGATAATAACAAAATATTAGTGATTGAAAGAAAAGAAAAGAAAAGATTTGTTATAATTATTAATTTGACAAGTAAAAATCATTTTAATTATAGCGTAGGATTAAAAACTAAAAAAGATTACGAGGTAATCTTAAATAGTGATGAGTATAAGTATAGCGGGCTTGGAATAGGACACCTTCCTAATACGTTGAAAAATATAGAAAGTAAAAACTTTGAAGTCTTAGAAAGAGAAGTTGTTATACCCTGTCTGGCGCCTTATCAAGTAATTGTTTTAAGAGAAAAAAATTAATCTTCTTCCTCTTCATTTATTATTTTAGCAGCTGCCATTAATTCGTCATCATCTTTAACTTTGACAACTCTTACTCCTTGCGTGTTTCTTCCTATACTACTTATGTTCTCCACGCGAGTTCTTACAACCATGCCTTTTTTAGTCATTAAAACGACTTCTTCTTCTCCTTGAACAGATTTTACACTTACAACGCTACCTGTCTTTGAAGTCACATTCATATTTTTAACTCCAAAGCCTCCTCTGTTTATGAGTCTGTATTTTGAAGCAGTTGTTCTTTTACCATAACCATTTTGGGTTAAAGTAAGTACTTCTGTTTCCTCATCTACCAGTATCATACCTACTACTTCATCGTCACCTTTGAGTTTTATTCCTCTAACCCCTCTGCTGGTTCTTCCGATTGGTCTTGCGTCTGTTTCATTAAATCTGCAAGCCATTCCTTTTTTTGTAGCTAGTAAAACTTGTTGAGAGCCATCTGTGAGTTTGACATTTACAACTTCGTCTCCTTCATCTAAAGTTAGAGCTATTATTCCTCCTTTTCTAGGTCTGCTATATGCTTCTAAACTCGTTTTTTTGACAACTCCTTTCTTTGTAGCAGTTAATAAATATTTTTCTGGGTCGAATTCTTTTATTGGGATGATAGTGTTTATTTTTTCATCTTTTTCTACTTGAATCAAATTAACGATAGGTTTACCTTTGCTATATCTTGAACCTTCAGGTATCTCATATACTTTTTTCCAATAAACCCTTCCTTTATCAGTAAATACCAATATGTAAGAATGCGTATTGGCAACAAAAAGACTTGTAGTGAAGTCTTCTTCTTTATGCCCTGATCCCCTTATTCCTACTCCTCCTCTTCTTTGAACTTTATAAGTGTCTAAAGGAATTCTTTTTATGTACCCTTGGTTACTAAGAGTGACGACCATGTCTTCTTCAGGTATCAGATCTTCAATATCAAGCGACTCATATTCTGTGCTATCTATTTGTGTTCTTCTTTCATCTCCATAGTTTTCTATGATTTCTGAAAGCTCTTCTTTTATTATTTTTAGAACTTCTTTTACATCTGAAAGAATTTTTTGATACTCAGATATTAATCTTTGAAGCTCTTCGTGCTCAGCTTTTATTTTATCTGATTCTAATTTAGCTAGTTTTGCAAGCTTCATATCAAGTATAGCTGCACTTTGCTCTTCGCTTAAATCGTATTGATTTATCAAAGATTGTTTTGCTGCTTGACTGCTTTCACTTGATTTTATTAAAGCTATAACTTTATCTATGTCGTTTAAAGCTATTAAAATCCCTTCTAATATATGTGCTTTTTCTTGGGCTTTTCTTAAATCGTACTCTGTTCTTTTAGTAACTACTTCTTTTCTATGCTTTAAATATTCAATTAAGATTTCCCTTAAAGTAAGTGTTTTAGGTTGATTCTTAACAAGACCTAATAATAATATGCTGAATGAATCTTGAAGCCTTGAATGTTTAAACAACTGATTTTTAACAACTTCTACTTCTGCGTCTCTTTTGAGTTCTATGACTATCCTCATACCTTCTCTGTCACTTTCATCTCTAAGATCCGATATTCCTTCAACCCTCTTTTCTTTTACAAGGTCGGCTATTTGTTGTATTAAAGACGACTTGTTAACCATGTAAGGTATTTCTGTAACTACTATTTTTCCTTCTTCTTCGTGAACTTTACTTCTTATTATTACTCTTCCTCTACCTGTCTTGTAAGCTTGAGCAATACCGCTTCTTCCAAGTATAGTCCCTCCGGTAGGAAAATCAGGTCCTTTAACTATATCTAAAAGCTCTATATCTTCAACATCTGGCTCTTCTATTATCTTTATTACTGCAGCGCAAACCTCTGACAAGTTATGAGGAGGAATATTTGTAGCCATCCCAACCGCTATACCTGTACTTCCATTGACAAGTAAATTAGGGATTTTTGTTGGTAATACACTCGGCTCTTGAACTGTTCCGTCAAAGTTATCCGTGAAAGGAACAGTTTCTTTTTCGATATCTTGAAGAAGTTCCTGGCTTATTTCTTGAAGCTTTGCTTCAGTATACCTCATAGCTGCAGCGTTATCTCCATCTATAGAACCAAAATTTCCTTGACCATCAACTAAAGGATATCTAAGTGAGAATCCTTGAGCCATTCTTACTAAAGAATCATAAACCGCGCTATCTCCGTGAGGATGGAATCTTCCTAAAACTTCCCCAACTATTCTGGCACATTTTCTGTAACTTGACTTATGATGCATCCCTAATGTATGCATAGCATAAAGAATTCTTCTATGGACAGGTTTTAACCCATCTCTAACGTCTGGCAAGGCTCTTCCTACGATTACAGACATACTATAATCCAAGTATGCATCTTGCATTTCTTCCTCTATGACTTGAGGTATTATATTGGATGTTTCCATATTCTTTTTTGGGAGCTATAATTGTTTATAAGTGTTTTGTTTAACTGTCTAATCTGGCTCTTGCTAATACTTCAAAAGAAGCAGTTCTTGTGAAGTCAGGACCGCTTGAGGATCTGTAATAATCAAACTCAACTACGAATTTTCTTAGAGTATTTCTTTCTATAGAACCAAAAATGGGTGATGAGCAATTTATTTGCATAAGACCTCTAGTGGTGACTTCTTGAGTGAAAGAATAAACACAATCTTGAGTAATTCCCACTCCTTCTTCTAGGACGTTAAAGCTAGTTTCGTTTATTTCTATTTCGTAGCCTAAATTGTTTCTCACATTAACTCTTAAGCCATCGTCTTCTCTTTGCACTAAGTCAAAACTTGAGCAACCAAAGCCTTGACTGGGCACACATCTTTCAGAAGCTAAAGTGTCAGGGCTATTGATACCATATATCATTATTGCTCCTATAGCTATTAAAACGGCCATTAGAGCCCAGCCATAAGTACTCATGTATTCTAGTGCTGCTTGCCCTTTTTTTTGCTTCATATAATCAAAAATAAGTTTGTGTGTTTAAATTTGTTTTGGATATACTCTTTGATTTTCCGATTTTTTTATAGAAAATTCTTTTAAGACTCTAGCCCATATTATTTTACATGAGTATAAGATTGTTTTGTAAAGAAAGTCTTCCTAGAGAAAGGTATAAATCAGAAGGAGTTAGAGCTCTTTCTAACGAGGAATTAATATCTTTAGTTCTTGGTAGAGGTACAAAAAATAATAGCGTTATTGATGTTAGTAAACGCCTTATGAAAGAAGGTTTGTTTAGCTTAGCTAATAAAAGTGTAAGTGAGCTTGTTAAAATAAAAGGTATAGGAGAGATTTCTGCTATGAAGCTGTTAGCGTGCTTTGAGCTAGGCTTAAGATTGAAAAAACCTAAGAATTTACATGTTGTGCGTAACTTTAAAGATGTTTATACTTATTGCGCTCCAAGGATGAAACTTTTGTCCAAAGAAGAATTTGTAATATTGCATTTAAACACTAAAAACGCTATTACAAAAGAAGAAGTGGTGACTCGCGGCATATTGGATGCGAGCATTGTTCATCCAAGAGAAGTTTTTAAAAGTGCTATCAGAGAAAGTGCAAGTAGCATAATACTTGTTCATAACCATCCTAGCGGAGATCCGACTCCGAGCAAACAAGACATAAGTATAACTAAAAGACTTGTTACGTGTGGAGATTTACTTAACATACCTGTACTAGACCACGTCATAATAGGAGATTATGCATATAGTTTTTGTGAAAACAAAAAGCTTAGTTGAGTCCTTCATAAAGAGGGCCTGAACAAGTAGCATTTTCTAATCCTCCTCCTTCAACTTCACAGCTTTCTGTGTCGCAAGTCATAGATACACTGTATTCTCCCGCTCTTAAATACTCTAAATAATTTTGAAGGTCTTGGTTTGTGTTGAAGACACAAAATCCTTCATAACCGACCATGTCTACTTCTGGCTCTTCTTGCAGCATTTCTTCAATGTCCTGTTCAGTCATACCTTCTGCGAGCATTTCATCTCTTATTTCTTGTGATAATGAAAACTCTATGCTTTCTATTCTCGAAGACAGCTCACAGCCTTCATCAGTGCTATTTATTGTGTAAAAATAAGTCGTGTTTATTATAGCTCCAAAAAAATCAATAGGGTATGATGCTGTAAACCTTGTTTCAGCGCAGCTTCCCGCTGCAAAAACAAAACAATCCCACGTCTCACACTCCTCATCCAGAGCGCCAATAAGATGGTCTGTTCCTGTTGAAAAAAAATTCGGTGCGAAGCTAACCGCCGCGTAAGTAGTGCCTCCTAATAAAACTAATAAAGCCACACCTAACAATATGTGTTTAGTTACTTTTGATTTATGAAACTCTTTAGCTCTTTGAACATTATGAGGAGTTCTTGGAAACAAGTTTGAATGAACTGTTTCTTTATCCCATCCAGCCTTTAATAGCTGTCTTTCTATAAATTGCTTATCATGACCTGTTTTTAACTGATCTTGAATATACTTTTGAAGTTTATCATTCACCATCTTTTTTTAAGTTTCCCACGGAAAAACTAGCCAGTCTTCGTGATCTATGTGCTTACCAACAAAGTCACACTTAAACTCCGTGTTTTTTCTTTGCATTAATACTGCTACTTTATTTGGTTTGTTTAATTTATTTAAAGTTTTTCCACTATCACTTATATCATCAACAATCAAAGTATTTTTTCCTATTTTTTGAACTAAAGGAAGACCTAGTCTATGGCTTAACATAACTGCAGGAACTAAACCCCCTCTAGGTATTCCATAAACGCTGTCAACACCTATTATTTGGTTTGTAAGAACATCTATTAACAAATCTATTTCTGCCCATCTAACAATTATTTTTTCTTGATTTGGCTTTGGCTTAACCATATATCTACTAAAAAATAGAAACATATTTATAGATTTATCGTTATATAACCTTAACGTATGGATAATTTACGTGAAGGACTTACTTTTTCTGATGTTTTATTAGTGCCTAAAAGGACTCCTTTAAAGAGTCGAAGACAAGCAAATCTTAAAACTCGTTTTTCTAAGAATGTTTCTTTGAACATACCATTAGTTAGTTCTAACATGGTTACTGTTACCGGAAACGAAATGGCTATTGCATTAGCAAGAGCAGGAGGCATAGGCGTAGTTCATCAGTTCTGTAGTGTTAAAGATCAGGCACGAATGATTAAAGAAGTTAAAAAAAGCACTTGCTTCATCGTTAAAAATCCACTAACCTGCACTAAAGATACAAGTTTTTTCCAAGCAAAAAAAATGATGGATGAAAAAGGAGTTGCATCAATCATAGTAGTTGAAAAAGAAAAACCGATAGGAATAGTTACTAAAAGAGATTATTTGTATGTTGAAGCAGATTGTAAAATCCAAGATTTGATGACATCTGATTTAGTTACCGCCCCTCCTAGCATAAGTCTAGATGATGCTAAACAAATACTGCATAAAAATAAAATTGAAAAACTGGTTTTAATTGAAGAAGATAAATTGAAAGGGTTAATCACTAAACATGACTTGGATAAAATTGACAAATATCCTTTTTCTGCAAGAGATAAAGAAGGAAGATTACTCGTAGCAGGCGCCGTGGGAGTTAAAGACGCTCTTGAAAGAGGAAAAGCTTTAGTTGAAGCAGGAGTAGATGTGTTAGTTTTGGATATAGCGCATTGCCACAGCGACTTTGCAATAAAAAAAATAAAAGAGCTTAAAGCAAATTTTAAAATAGACGTTGTAGCAGGGAACATTGCAACTGCTGAAGGAGCAGCTGACTTAATCGAAGCAGGCGTAGATGGATTGAAAGTAGGTATTGGACCTAGCCCTGTTTGCAGTACCAGAACTAAAAGTGGAGCAGGAATACCTCAACTAACGGCTATTTGGGATGTTGTTAGTGTTGCTAAAAAACATGATGTTCCTGTGATTGCAGACGGAGGATGTAAATACCCTGGTGACGTTGCTAAAGCTTTAGCTGCAGGGGCTAGTAGTGTTATGAGCGGAAGCTTTTTTGCTGGAAGCGACGAAGCTCCAGGACTTATAATAATAAAAGAAGGAAAGAGATATAAGCGTTATATGGGAAGCGCTAGTTATGATAATAATCATGAAAAAACTGAGAAGTTAAACGGAAAACAAATAGAAAAGAAACTTGATGTTTATGTTGAAGGCGTTTCTAAACTGGTTGATTATAAAGGACCTGTAAAAGAAGTTATAGACGCACTCTGTAAAGGAGTGCAAAGCGCAATTAGTTATTGCGGCAGCAAAAACATACAGGAAATGCAGGAAAAAGCAGAGTTCATAAAGATAACAAGCGCAGGTTTTCAAGAAAGCCTAACTCACGGCAAGAAGTTAAGTGATTAATTCGACTAACGAAAAAAACAAGAATATGTTTTTTAATAAAATTTATAAAGTATAAAGTATACTTTATACTTATGGCGACTACAATTAAAGTATCTGAAGAAACCAAGAGGCTTTTAGATATAAAAAAGAAATCTTCCAAAAAAACTTATGACGAAATAGTTAAGGAATCTTTGAAAAAGCATTCATTAGTCAGAGAAGAATACGGAAAATATGATCTTGGAGGATGGGATAAAGAAAAAGATAGGCTTGATTTAGATGGTTTTGATTGATACAAATATATTAATAGATTATTTTGAAGGAAAGCTCCCTGAAAAATATTTGGATTTATTATCTTATAGTTATCTTAGCAGTATTACTTTGGCTGAAATCGCAGATAAATTTGAAAGAAAAAACATTTCTTTTGAAGAACCCGCGCATTTTATAAAAAATAATTTCACAATCCTAAATATCGACTTTGAAATAGCTAAAAAAGCAGCCAAAATAAAAAAAGAAAGAAGAAAACAGCATCCTAAGTTCGGTTTGAGCGATGCATTAATTTTAGCAACCGCAAAAGTCCATAGTTTAGAATTACACACAAAAGATCATGATTTTAAAGGTGAAGCAAGTATTTTAGATTATTAGTTTTCTATTAATTTTACTTCTAGTGTTTCACTATCTAATATCATGTATGTTGATTTGTTTTCGGGACTTACTATGTTGTTTAGTGTTCCTGGATTTAGAACTAGGGTTTTTCCTATTTTTTCATTTCTTACTTTATGTGTGTGTCCATGACATAAAACATCGTATAAACCGCTTTTTGCTACTGCTTCTACTATTTCTTTGCTTGTCCCATGATAAAGAGCTACTTTATTATTCCCCACATTTATTTCGTATAATTGATCTTGTAGTTTGAATTCTAGATTTTTAATCTTAGTCATAATCCTAAAAACATCTGCATCGTTGTTTCCAAGAACTGCTTTTACGTTAAATTCTTTAAACAAGTCTATCATAAATGGGCTGCAAAAGTCTCCTAAGTGAAATATTTGTTTAATTCCTTTTTTACTTAATTCTTCTAAACATTTTTTTGTTTTCAAAACGTTATCATGTGTATCTGATATTATTGCTATTTTCATTTTTGTAGTTAAATATAATATTAATTATATAAATACTTTTTTCAAAACAGAAAATTATAATAATACTTGTATAAGTTATGAGTTTTATGAAAATAAAAATAAAAACTATAGGTATACTTTTATTGATAAGTTTACTTTTGATTTGGCTTCCTATACCTTTTATTGATGGAAGGTTAATTGGTAGTGTGATGATATTAGTAGCTGCTATTTATTTGATTTTGAAATAAAAGAAGATATTAAAAGAGTTTAGAGTAATAGTTAAATAGACTTTGGTGTTTTCTTAAAGTAAAGTGTTTGATAAAATAATTGATTTTCAAATAAAGCATAGTAAAGTCATAATATTTTTGTTTGTAATTTTAACTTTGTTTATGGCAACTCACGCAGTGAATTTGACTATTGATCCGAGTTTCAGCGTTTTAGTAGATTCCGAGTCTGAATTTAATACTAATGAGAGAGTTATAAGTAATACTTTTGGAGTGAATAACGCTTTTACTTTGTTGGTTGAAATAGATGATGAAAGCATATTAAAAAACAGAAGCACCCTTATTGATGACGCCGCGATATCTTATTTGGAAGATCTCAGAACTATTTTTGCACAAAGTCAGTACGTAAAAAGTGTAAGCCCTATAGAAATTAGTGATGATGAGCGTTTTGGAAGAATAATCTTAGGAGTTGATGTTCCTAGAAGCCCTACTGGGACTCAGGAGGTTACAAAGGAGCTAGATATTTTCTTAGAGCAAGCAGGTCAAAGACCAGGGCTTAAAGCCACTATTACTGGTTTTCCTTTGCTCTTAAACAGAGTTAATAGTTTGTTAATAGGAGATAATTTGAAAGCAGTTTTGTTTACTTTAACCGCTATTTTTTTAGGTCTTTATTGGTATTTTAGAAATTTGAAGTACTCCTTATTAGCACTAAGTATACCTTTTAGTTGCTTAATAATACTTGCTGGTTTGATGAGTATTTTGAATATTCCTTTGACAATTACTCTTGCAGCTGTTGGAATATTGGTTTTAGGTCTTGGAATAGATTATACTATACACGTCCTTTTAGGTTATAATAATAATGTAGAAAATAAATCTAAATACGAGTCTATTCATGCAACCGTGGATCATTTAAGTAAAGCTATTTTTGTAAGTTATGCTACGACAGCTGCTGGTTTTGCAGCTTTAATGTTTGGAATCAGTCCAAGTTCACAGTCTCAAGGATTAGTTTTAGTTATGGGCATAACAATAATTTTTTTAACTACGATAATGATTATACCTAGCTTTTTACATTATTTTGGTTATGAAAAAAAAATAGTTGGAAACTTACTTTTTAGGAAGATAAAAAGCAAATTAAAAAATATGAGTCATTACCAAGCTAATCATCCTAAAAAAGTTATTTTTTTCATATTTTTAATCACTGTTTTCTTTATAGTAGGTGCGACGAATGTTCAGATCAGTACTAGTAATAATAATTGGGTGCCTGATAATGATCCTATCGCTTTGGATTTTAGAAATAGTGCTTTTGCTTTCGGCACTGATTTTGATAGTTTAACTCTTGTTTTGACAGCTAACAGCGGAGATTTTAGAGATGTTCAGAAAGTAAGAGATATACAACGTCTCGAAAGCCTTATTTTAAGCCATAAAAGTATTGAGAGTGTTAACAGTCCTTTTAGTGATTTGGAGTTGAATCAAGCCAGTATAATCGAATCTTTAGAGAGAAGATCAGGATCTTTTAATAGAGATTTTACTTTGACAAGAATAACATTAACTGCGAGTAATTTAGGCGGTGATGAAAGTGGTGAAAGCGAAGTCTTTGATGATTTGATAAAGATAGTGGAAGAAAACCCTGTTGTTCATACCGAAGTCACGTTTTTTGGAGATACTGTGAGATTTAGAGAATTGGGAATCAGTCTTGGTAGAGACACAGGTATAACAACTGCTATAAGCTTCGCATTCGTATTTTTAATTGCAAGTATCGCGTATGCTAGTTACGTTATAGGTTTGGTTTCTCTTATACCTGTTATTGTAGGTATCATTTGGACAGTAGGCATTATGGGTTACTTGGGTGTTCCTTTCACTGCTTTAAGTACTGGTTTAATAGCATTAGTTTTAGGTATAGGTGTTGATTTTAGCATACACTTAGTTAATAGCACTTATAATTATTTGAGAAAAGGTATGGATTTGGAAAAAGCGTTGGAAAACACTTTAGATTACACAGGAACTCCTATATTGCTTAGTAGTATAACTACTTTTATCGGATTTATAAGTCTTATTTTAGCTACTTTACTAGGAATTCAAAGACTTGGTATAAGTCTTGCTTTAAGTATTGTAAGCGTGTTTTTTGTAACGATTATATTGGTTCCTGCAATAATAAGTTTAACACAAAGAATAAATAGTAGAAAGAAAGCCCCTAAAAGAAAATGAAAAAAATTTTATTGATATCATTATTTGTATTATTGCTTCCTTTTGTAAGTGCATATAATTTAGAAGTTCTTGAGACAAATCCTGCTCCCTTAAGAAGTGGAGAGTACGGAGATATAACTGTTCTTTTAAGTGCAACGCACACTGAAGGAGTGAAAGAAAACATAGTTTTGAGTCTTGAATCCGCCGAAGATATTCGTGTTTTAGGAAGTCAAGAAAAGACTATTAGTGCTTTAAGAATAGGCGACAGGTTTTCTGCTACTTTCAGAGTTTATGTAAGTGAGGAACTTCCAACAGGCAATATACCCGTGACGTTTTTTGTGAAAGAAGAAAGAGTTGTTCAGGAAATCCCTAGAGAAGTTTTTATTCGAAGAGGACAAAACGTTCCCAAATTATTTGTTGGTAGTTTAGAAAGTGTTCCTTCAGATATAATAAGGGATTCAAAAAATAATTTGTTAAGACTTCAACTAGTAAATCTGGGAGATAAGTCTGCTGATTTGTTAACTGCTAACTTGGTTAGTAACTATATAGAGGAAAGTAGCGCTTTTAGTTTAAGAGATACAGTCGGTTCTTTAAGTAGGGATGAAGAAAAGTTTTTAGAATTTACATTTGA